>JBIIRQ010000007.1:0-12384 GCA_044341445.1 Candidatus Planktophila sp. | reverse complement strand
CGATTACGCGAGACCTTCGACGGGCCACTTAAAGCGCTCACAAGGCGTGGATCATCAACGGCGAGGGCTTCTTCCATCTGCGCCAGAAGACGTTTTTCATGCTCAGAAAGTGGCATATGCATACTCTAGATCAACTTTTTCGCCCTGACTACTCAGAGAAGGGCTCAGGAAGGGTTGGCCTGATCACTCCTGGTCAATTAAGCGCCCCGGCCGCACGCTATCGCCACCAAAACGGGCTTTAGCAGCATCGATCCCGCCTTGAACTTCACGCCAGCTAGATTCGCGGCCCCCGAGTTCGAGTTGCTCATGGGTATGGGTATGTAAATTCTCAAGTGAAATTCCAACAAGTCGAATGCGAGAACGCCCCAACTTCAAACCTTCATAGAGAGATTTGGCAACTTCATAAATCTCATGCGTTGTATCTATTGGTAGCGCCAGAGTCTTAGAACGATTAACAGTTGTGAAATCCGCGAACCGCACTTTCAACGAAATTGTTTTTGAGAAAAGTGATCGCTCGCGCATGCGCGAGGAGGCCCTCTCGCACATACGCAATATCTCTTTTGAAATAATCTCAGGGTCATCAATATCGCGATCAAATGTCTCTGCCGCGCTAATACTTTTGTCGGGCTCTTCTGGAATCACATCACGATCATCTCGACCCCACGCAAGCTCATAGAGTGATTCACCTGCCGCCTGCCCGAGTGCCCGAATCAGAGTCTGCGGCGGAGTCTGTGCAATGTCACCGACTGTGTGAAGTCCTAACTGTTCGAGCACTTCATTAGTCTTTGGTCCAACTCCCCAGAGCGCAGAAACGGGTAAAGGGTGAAGAAAGGTAAGGATTCGATCGGTGGGAATTTCTAACATTCCATTTGGCTTACACCGTTGCGACGCAAGTTTTGCAATGAACTTGGAGGATGCGATACCTACTGAGCATGTGATCCCCTCTTGCTCTTCAACTTTTGCTCGAATCGCCGTTGCGATTGCCCGGCCATCACCAAGTAATCGCTTTGCTTTTGTCACATCGAGAAATGCCTCGTCGAGTGATATCGGTTCAACAAGTGGGGTAAATGAATGGAAGATCTCCATGATGTGCTCTGAAACTTCGCTGTAGCGCTTGTGATCTGGTGGAATAAAGATTGCGTGTGGAGCAAGTCGCTGTGCGCGCCCCACTGGCATTGCAGCTTTAATTCCAAATTTACGCGCTTCATAATTTGCAGATGTCACCACACCGCGAATGCCTGCACCTATAACTACGGCTTTGCCTTTAAGTTCGGGGTGATCGCGCTCTGTGACCGATGCAAAGAATGCATCCATATCAACATGCAGAATTGTCGCCTCGTGCGCCCCGCTCATATGGCCACCTTACTGCTCTGCCATTTCCCATAGGCCTCAGATAAATCCCACGCCCCCGTGGCGCGTATTGAGATACCGCGATCGCCTGTACGGCGAGTAACTCCGCGGACAAGAATGAGTGATGTTGAGTAAAGAAGGCCCGCACTGCTGCTCTGTACATCGCTAAAGAAGGTGGAGTCACTACAACCATAGCCATCATCGAGGGTCAGAAAGATCACGCGCCGCCCTGAACGTATAGGTGGTGTTTGCAAGGCAACTTTGACGCCAGCAACTAAAAGATCGCTACCCGATCGCTGAGCAAGAAGATCACAAGAGCGCACTGCTCCGATAGCGTTAAGAAAAGGTGCATAAAACTCGAGCATATGATGCGTGATATCCATACCTAGCCGTTGAACTTCATGGCGTACACGTTCATTGGTAGTGATATTGGGCAACCCGCTTGAGATAAGGGCTGGCGGAGTAAACCCAAATGTCATCTGCGCACCGCTTGTACCTTTCTTAATACTCTTTACAGAGTGTGACTTTTCAATATCGCTCAGGTGGAGAAGAAGATCGCGATGATTAATATCTCCTGTATGAAGTGAATGCAACTCGTCAAAGCCTCCAGTGAGGATCAATGATTCTGTTATTGGAGTTGATGCACCACTGCGTGCCACAAAATCAGCCATATCTATATAGGGCCTTGCCTGCATAATC
This sequence comes from Candidatus Planktophila sp., assembly GCA_044341445.1. Taxonomy (GTDB): domain Bacteria; phylum Actinomycetota; class Actinomycetes; order Nanopelagicales; family Nanopelagicaceae; genus Planktophila. Next base: position 10,335 of record JBIIRQ010000007.1, on the reverse strand, counting down.
GATGTAATTTCATGATCGCTAATTCCTGCAATAGAAGAAAGTGCGATACGAATAGATTTCTTACCGTCATCACACTCAACACGATATGAAGCATCTGACTTATTGACATCAAGCGGGGCCAAAGTAATTCCCATCTGCCTTGCTTCGTCAAGGATAAGTCGCCGTGGATACATCCCCGGATCGTGAGTAAGTACTCCTGCAATAAATTCAGCTGGATAGTGAGTCTTAAGCCAGGCGGATTGATAGGTAGGAAGAGCAAAGGCGGCAGCATGGGCTTTGCAGAAACCAAAGGAGGCAAAGGCGCGCAATATTTCCCATACCTTGGTGATGACATCAAGTGGGTAACCCTTCTGTGTTGCTGCAGGAAAGAACCAGTCACAGATCTCTTGTTGGCTCTGCTTATCCCCTAATCCACGACGCTTTTCATCAGCGCTAGCCAGCGAAATTCCCGTCATGGTCGCGATGATCGAGATGACTTGCTCATGAAAGACAACAACCCCTTCAGTTTCAGCAAGGATGGGAGCTAAATCAGGGTGGATCACATCAGCTGCGGTGAAGCCGTGTCGTGAATGAAGAAAGGGAGAGATCATGTCGCTCTTTACTGGCCCTGGGCGAAAGAGAGAGATATCGATAATGAGATCGTTAAAGGTACGTGGATTGAGTTTGCCTACTAATTCACGCTGACCCGGGCTCTCTATTTGGAATATTCCTAAGGTCCGAGTCGATTGAATCAGTTGATATGTTTTTTCATCATCGAGTGATATTGCATCGAGATCAATCTTCTTCTCTTCTATCTTTTCAATCTCAGAAACTGCATATGCAAGAGTGGATTGCATTCGAACACCCAAGATATCGAGTTTAAGAAGACCAATATCTTCTACATCATCTTTATCAAATTCAACCATCGGATATCCGCCAGCGTTGATATGTAATGGAATGCGATCTAAAAGGCCACCATCAGAGAGCACAACTGCACATGGATGCATAGCTAAATGGCGTGGAAGGCCATCGAGTTCTTGAGCAAGAGATACCGTCATCGCCATAAGGGGTGCCGATGTATTTAAGGTTTTTAACTCAGGAAGAGATTGCAGTACCGCTTGAATATTGCGAGCTCTCACATGTGGCATAGCTTTTGCAAGAAGATCAATCTCAGCCGCCGGTAGGCCAAGGGCAGCACCTGTATCTCTAATCGCATGGCGAGCTCGATAGGTATCAAACATTGCTACCGTTGCAGCGCGTGAGGTGGCACCCGGCAGGTGCAGCGATGGCGATCCGTAACGGTTAAAGACCATCTCGTATATTTCAAGTCGACGGTCTGATTCCACATCAATATCAATATCAGGCAAGGCGGCCCGCAGCGGTGAACAGAAGCGCTCCATTAAAAGTCCGTGACGCATTGGATCAACACCTGAAATACCAAGCAAGTGACAGATCAAAGAGCCAGCGCCGCTTCCCCGCGCTGCAACACGAATTCCCTTATCGCGAGCCATCTGTGCAATATCTGCAACGGTAAGAAAGTAGGACTCGTACCCTAAGGATGCAACTGTTGCGAGCTCATCATCTAAACGTATTCGCGCAGCCTTCACATCTTTATTTGCGCTATATCGCTGGTGGATTCCTGCCTCCACTCGTGAACGCAAGAGGGTGCGCATTGAGCTCTGTGATGTTGCACCAACAATATGTGGCTCTGGAAGATGAATTCCTCCAAGGCCTATATCGCGTTGTGGTGATAGAAGTGCGCGCTCTGCCCATTCTCGTGTGGTCTTAAGAAGTGCGCGCGGTGTTCCCTCACCTGCTGCCCTTGCTATCTCTGTAGCCACTTGTGTCATCTCTTCACTATTTTTTAAATAGGCTTGATTGTTGCGCCGTTCAATATGTCTATAGTCCAGTGGCACAAGTTGGCGAGCGCAATCTAAGAGATCTGCAATCGGCCCATCGCTAGGATCACGCATTCGCACTGCATTGGTGATAACGGCATCAATATCGTGATCGCGCGCAAAGATCAGTGATCGAGCAGCATGTGCGGTAGAGCCAGGGCCGTTACCTGCAATCAGATGCGAAACGCATTCAATAGCGTGATCGGCGAAGAACTCGCGTGTGAGATTAAAGAGATCGAGGGCTTTATCAGCTCTATGGGCTGCTAGTTCATAACTCAGCGGTGATTGTGGCCCATGGAGAAGATGCAACTGAGTGCTATGAACGCTGAACTTTTCTAAGAAGTCGGTAGTAATTCGTAGCTCGCCATCGCCCTTATTCATATGCAAGCCTGTAAGAAAACGTACAAGGTGAGGCCACCCACCATCACCATGAGCTAGAACGGTTACTCGCGGGTGGTTCTTATCCTTAGGAGTAATCTCTATCGGAAGATTGATTCCAATAATCGGTGCAATCCCATGAGCAACACATGCTTTGGTAAAGCGAATAGCGCCCGAGAGGCTTGCTCGATCGGTGAGAGCAAGAGCTGGTGCTCCATGTTGGCGAGCGCGCTCAACAAGATCATCTGGTTGAGTTGTTCCATATTTCATTGAAAAGGCGCTAGCAACGCGCAGATGTATAAAACTCATTGCTGTACTAGATCGATCGAATGAGCCATCGCCCTGTGGCTTCATCGCGTTCGATCTCAAATGTTGCAAGAGCACCAATTGGCGCCGCCTCTACAGTCCACAATGCACGGGCTCCATCATCGGGGCGATATCTGCCATCACTGACTCGATTCCACCATCCACCGGCCTCACACCAGCGTGAGAGAACAGCGTGAATACGAAAACGCTTCCCCTTAAAGGTGAACTCAATGGGTGTAGCCATCGCATCCATGCCATCTGCAAGAACATCGTTGGATAGAACGCTGTGGGATAGGGCTATCTCTGGAACTGACATCGGTACCGCCTTTTTTCCTGCCGTGTGGAGAATTCGAACAGATGTTCGAAAAGTAACGGAGAGGGCTGACAAGGGCAAGTGGCTGCGACACCCACGCTCAGATGGGGCGAAGATAGTTGAAATTTCAACTATATCCCCTACCCTAGGCAGGTAAGAGAAACTATTGATTACACCTAAGGAGAAAAATGAACGTCGTCCTATTTATCGGTCAGCTGCTCTTCGCAGCCCTCTTCATCACATCAGGTATGGCTCACTTTGCAAAACTCGAGGCTATGACTGGCTACGCTCAGTACAAGAAGCTCCCCGCAGCAAAGCTTGGGGTAATGGCAAGCGGACTCTTCTTCCTCGTTGGTGGAATCTTGATCGTCATTGGTACCTATGTTGATCTCGGCGCGCTCCTTATTGCGATCACCCTGGTACTTGCAGCAGTCATCTTCCATAACTTCTGGAAAGAAACCGATGCAAATACAAAGATGCAGGAGCAAATCGCCTTCAATAAGGACATCTCTCTTGCAGGTGCTGCACTAATGCTTTTCGCACTTGTTGTATCAGGAGTGATTGAAGGAAGCGATCTTCTCGTGAACATCGGAAGCATCTCACTCTTTATGTAAATTGAACGTTCATAAGAAAGCCCCTGGGAAACCGGGGGCTTTCTTCTTTATTAATCAGTAATTAACCTCAATCGGAGGAGCATCACGGATTAATCTGAGAGTATTACCCAATGGAAATCTTTGCAGCCATCATCGCAGGAACATTTATCGGAGGCGTCCTAGGATTTGTTGGAGCTGGCGGAGCCATGTTGGCGGTTCCAATTTTGATTTATGGATTCGGGCTAGCACCATCGGTTGCATCAACCTCAGCGCTAGCAGTTGTTGGCGCAGCTGCGCTATCTGGGGCTAGCGCAAAGATTAAAAGTAAGGAAATTTACTACCGAGATGCAGTGGCAATCTGGGCAATTGGATTAGTTGCAAATATCGGATTTTCAACGATCGTTCACAGGCTTCCAGAGGATTTTATTGCCATCGGATTCTCTTTAGTAATTATTTTTGCTGGATTAAGCATGCTTGGATCGCCACTGACGACGATTCATAAACGAATGAGTTGGCCAGTTCTCACCGGGATCTCACTCCTGATTGGCTCGATCACAGGACTCTTTGGCATCGGTGGAGGGTTTCTTGTCATCCCGGTCCTTGTTCTTGGATTTGGTACTTCGCAATCCATCGCGGCTGGAACCGCTTTATTAGTTATTGCTATGAATTCAGCAACGGCTCTGCTGGGTCACTACGCTCTCTGGAGCGAAGTTTCGTGGGAAATTCCTCTCATCATGGGAGCAAGTGCCATCATCATCGCCCAAATTGCATCGCGCATTAAATTGCCGATAAAAGATAGCTTGTTGCGAAAGATCTTTGCTTACTTCCTATTTACTGTCGCCGCCTTTAGCCTTATTGAGCGACTCTTTATTGTTTAGTCGTTTTCTCTCAGTTTTAATTGTTCTGGATAAGTAACCAGAGAGAAAAAGCATGGCGATCGGGAAGAAGAGTGCGATAGGTAAAGTGGTTAACTCTGAAATCACACCTGTCAGCGTTGGACCAAAGAAGTAACCTGCAATTCCAATCACGCCGACTCGCGCAATCGCAACCGAAGGTGCAACTCCTGGTGTGGCACCCGCGGCCAAAATAAAGGCGGGAAACATCGGTCCAATCCCGAATCCCGCACACGCAAATCCAAAGTTAATTATGATCAGAGCAATGAGCGGGTGTGAGTCAGAGAGCGGTACTGCAATCAAAATCGCAGCGCCCCATGCAGAACCCCCAAGATAAGCCCCATACTTCACAGTGTTCACGGGGCCAAAGCGATCAAGTGTCTTATCACCTAGTAATCTGCTTACAATCATCGCGAGTGCAAAGCTGGCAAAACCTGAAGCGTTTACTCCTTTGTCATAGCCCATATCATCGCGTAGCAAGATTCCTGCCCAGTCACTTGCCGCACCTTCTGCGATCATGCATCCGAGAAGGCCTATTCCCATCGCCCACAAAGGAAGAACACTCTTTCCAAAGAGTGGAATCTTCGCACTAGTCTCCACTTCTCCCCCATCATGATCATCAAGATCTCCTGGAAGTAAGAAAAAAGCTGCAGGAATAAAAGCAATAGCTGCAGCTATTGCAATTGCCACAAGGTTTACTTCATAGGAAACAAAGCGCGCGATAGCTCCACCGATGACAGTGGTAAGAAATGCGCCCACACTCCACATCGCGTGAAGACTGGACATGCAACGTTTTTTGATTACTCGCTCAACGATAAATCCCTGGGAATTAAGGCAGACATCCATAAGGGAATATCCAAAACCCATAATAAATAGGGCAATTACTAAAGTAAGAACTGAGTTTGCTAATCCCATCCCTGCCAACCCCAGCGGCATGATTGAGATAGCAACCTGTGTGACTCTACGTGAGCCAAAGGTATGTATCGCTCTTCCACCGATTTGTGCGCCAGCGACAGAGCCAAAGGTGCTTGCCAATAAGACAAATCCGAATTCGCCATTACTTAAACCAATGGCATCTTTAATTTCAGGAATGCGCGGAACCCATCCCATAGAGACCATGCCCATCAGCAAAAACATTGCCCAGAGAGATATGCGTGCCTGTTCGGCAATCGCGACAGGGGTAGTTGCTCTCAATCTCTGCGGGCTCATAACGGCTAACGCTAAACCATCTGCCACACCAATACAGATGGATCAGGCAATGTCTGTCGTACTCTTCATCTATGGAACATATTCTTGAGCGCGCATCTGTCATGCGAGCTGCCGAAGCGATGAAATCCCTTGGTGTACAAGGATCAATTGTGGCTCTTAGTGAGAGTGCTAGAACCGCACAAGAGGCAGCAGATGCTCTCGGTGTCGAAGTAGGACAAATAGCATCGTCACTGATCTTCACTCTACCTACCGGAGGAGCGCTCTTAATCATCACCAGTGGACGCCATCGCGTTGATACCAATCTCGTTGCCCAGAAATTGCAGATAGATTCACTCGGACGAGTCAACGCAGATTTCGTAAAAGAAAAATCTGGATACTCAATCGGTGGCGTGAGTCCATTAGGGTGGATTTCAAAGCCAGAGATAATCCTTATTGATGAAGCGCTCAACGATTACGACGTGGTTTGGGCGGCCGCCGGTCATCCTCATGCGGTCTACCCCACCTCATTTACCGAATTACTTGAATGTACCGGCGCTGCACCAATGGTTGTAGGAGAATAAATCAATGAAATCTAGAGTATTTGAATGGCTTGGTGTTATCACGGCTATTTTTTACTCGCTCTTAGTTGCCGCAAATATCGGAGCTGAGTTTATTGGTTTCTCTTTGCTGCTGACTTCTTCAGCACTCATCGGTATCTGGGCATACATCGGTAAACATAAAGGCATTCTCTTCCTGCAGTTCTTTTACGCAGTAGCTGGAATCATTGGAATGATTCGTTGGTTTTAGATCCTGAAGTGAAGAGAAGTAGGAACAACCCAAGGTTGTGGGTAGCTGAGTATGTCTAAGGTTGTCGTTGCATATTTTTGGAATATCGAAAAGAAATCACTCCCCTTTGCACTGTTCTCGATGGCACGCGATCGTAGGCGGTTGAGAAAATCTCCTGGAGTTCACTTTGCAAAGATGCTGGGTACTGGCACTGGAGAAAATTTCACACCCAGTGATGCCGATCTTTCTAGATGGGGTGCACTGATTGTTATTGATGAGGCTCGCTTAGATTCCCTCGATAGCAACGCTGTGATTCACGGTTGGAAAGCCCGAGCATCCAATGAAGTCAGGATGACTCTTGATCCGATCGCAGCGCACGGACTCTGGTCTGGATCTAATCCCTTTGACTGGAGCCACACCCCTGCAGCTGATACAAAAGTTGTTGCTATCACTCGTGCGCGCATTAAATGGCTTCAGAATTTTCGATTCTGGGCAGCGGTCCCACCGGTTTCAACCGAACTACATCAATCCCCTGGACTTCTTGCGGCTATCGGCATAGGTGAAGCACCTATTGGATTGCAAGGCACATTCTCATTATGGGAGAACGGAAAAGCCCTCAGAGATTTTGCATATAAAGGAAGTGCCCACCAGGGTGCAATTGAGGCAACGCATCGCTTTAATTGGTATGCCGAAGAGCTCTTTTCACGATTTTCCCTGCGCGATATGCGTGGCCAACTGTAGTAAGGCAGACTTAGCCCATGTCTATTCGAGATTTCACTCCGCGGGCAAACCGTCGTCGAGGTCAATCTCAGCGCTCAAAAATTTTTCTCATCGCACTTATCGGTGCAGCAATTTTTCTTCAAATTCCCTACCCGCTTCTTGATGGCCGGCCGCTCGAAATTCTTACACTGCTGACTGTGTATTGCGGAGCAGCCGCGATGTTCGCGCACGCTTGGATGAGCTTTGGTAGCAAATTTGCATTGACATATATTGCAATCACAACTGTCTTCGCACTCGTGATTGAAACAATCGGTGTGAATACTGGTTGGCCATTCGGAGTCTACGAATACAGCAGCACACTGGGATTCTTTATTGTAGATGTGCCGCTAGTTGTTCCATTTGCGTGGGCGATGATGGCCTATCCCGCACTGATTGCTGCCCGTCGCGTTGCCGGTGCATGGGTATTTTTATACGGTGGTGCAATCTTGATGGGTTGGGATCTCTTTCTTGATCCCCAGATGGTTACTGCAGGACGATGGACATGGGAAGTAACTGGGGCTGCCTTTCCATTCGCTCCTGAAATTCCATTATCAAACCCCTTTGGATGGTTACTCTCAGGAATAGCGCTGATAGCACTCCTCCACTTCATTCTTCCAACAGAGCGTCGTAAAGAAACTCCCAGCACGTTGGGTGCCGACATCTTCCTAGGGTGGAGTCTTGTCGGTGGCTTTATCTCTCAATTCTTCTTCTTCGATCGCCCGGGGTTGGCACTCTTTGCTGGGGCAATCTATGGCGCAATCCTGGCGCCGTATTTCTTCAACCGCTGGCTCAATCGCGCGTAGTTGATTATGTCTCTTCTCCTTAACATAGCTCTTGGAATCAATCTCTTTCTCTTTCTGATGGCAATTGCTAATTCACTCACGATGGTGAGACCGCCAAAGGTCGGCTCTGATCACCTAAGTTTTTCACTACTTATTCCCTGTCGAAACGAAGAAGAGAATGTGTTGGCGCTGGTAGAAAGTCTGGCAGCTACAGAACACCCGCATTGCGAAGTAATTTTCATCAATGACAATTCAACCGATCGTACGCATGAGCTCTTGCTGAATGCCACAGCTGATTATCCTGCTATGTCAGTTATCAACGCGGAGCCCTTGCCACAAGGGTGGCTGGGTAAACCATGGGCCTTAGCGCACGGGGTTAAGCAAGCAAAGAATGAATTTCTTGTCACCATCGATGCTGATGTGCGATTAACTCCTGATGCAATCTCCACAATCGATCTTCTTCTCAAGCGCACTGGTGTTGATTTTCTATCACCGTATCCAGCGCAGATAGCGCTCACACTTTCGGAGCGCTTGATTCAACCACTTTTACAATGGACCTGGATGACAACAGTTCCATTGCGACTTGCCATGAAGAGCGCGCGTCCATCCCTTGCGGTAGCCAATGGTCAATTCTTTTTTATCAGAAAAAGCTCGCTCGTTCAGGCGGGTGGATTTGAAACAATTAAATCGAGTGTTCTTGATGATATTGATCTTGCTCGTTTACTAGTGCGCAATGGTTTTCATGGAGGTGTATGTGATGGTTCAACAGTTGCTTCCACCCGTATGTATTCCAACTTCAGCGAGATTCGCGCGGGGTACGGAAAATCACTATCGCAAGGATTTGGTGGAATAGCTGGTTCACTTGCTATCGCAACCGTAATGGCTATCTCTGGATTGCTGCCATTTATCTTTGCAATGACAGGATCCACTGCTGCAACCATTGCCTTTCTACTTGTGATCGCTTCACGACTGGTCTCGGCTTTCTCTTCCCGATCACTACTGATCGACGCGCTCTTACATCCCATCTCAACGATCGTTTTTATCTATCTACTTCTCTATTCCAATCTCTTTCGTAAGCAGATCACATGGAAGGGGCGTTCGCTGTGAACGCAACTGGTAAAGATGTAATTGTTATTGGTGCTGGCATGGGTGGTATGGCAACTGCAGCTCGTCTGGCCAAGAAGGGCTATAGCGTTCGAGTCTTTGAAGCAGGAGATCGTCACGGCGGCAAGTGTCGAACTGAGTGGATTAACGGATATGCATTTGATACTGGGCCATCTCTGCTCACTCTTCCTGCTGTCTATCGCGATCTCTTTCAACGCACCGGTGATGTCCTTGGAAGAGTTGTTGAGTTGAAATCAGTTGATCCATCATTTGATTACCGATTTCATGATGGCAAAAAAGTGACATTCTCAAATCTTTCACGGAAGAAAACACTAGATTCGATTACAACATCTCTGGGGGCCGAGGCTGCCACAGAGTGGGACTCGATAATACGGCGAGCAGAGTCCATGTGGGACGTTTCACGCGGGCCATTTATCGAATCGGAACTCACATCGATGCGATCATTACTTAAGCGTCGTTCCCTGATTCGTGACATGAGGATTATCGCTCCTTGGAGATCTATCCGTGGGTTAAAGATCAAAAGCCCACATTTGCAAAAAATTTTAGATCGATATGCCACATATAGCGGATCAGATCCCCGAACCGCGCCCGCTGTTCTTTCTTCCATTGTCTTCGTTGAAGAAGCCTTTGGCGCTTGGCACATCACTGGCGGTGTCGGAAAACTGGCAGATGCTCTCTACCAAAGATGCCTCGATCGTGGCGTTACCTTCGACTTCAATACACCTGTCGCTCATATCGTTCACGAAAAAGGTGCAGTAAACGGAGTCTTGCTAGGCGATGGTAGAACGGTAAACGCAACAACTATCGTTGCAAATAGTGATGCTGGACTTATCTACTCAAAGTTGATTGAAAACCCACCACGTGCCGTTCGTCGGGCCAAACGGAAGATCCAAAAGATGGAACCTTCTCTTGCTGGATTCTCACTTCTCCTTGGACTTAAACCATCTACCGATACGCCGCTTGAACATCACACCATACTTTTCCCGGAAAATTACGATGACGAATTTGAAGCAATTTTCAATAAGAAGGTTCCGGTCGAAGATCCGACAATTTATATCTGTGCACCGCATGATCCAACTATGGTGAGCAAGACTGGACATGAAGCATGGTTTGTTTTAGTTAATGCACCCAGACATGGTGCAGACTCTTTTGATTGGAGTGATCGCACTTTTGCGCAAAAGTATGCTCAGAAAATTATCGACCTCATTGAATCTCGAGGAATATCAGTTCGTGATCGACTTGAATTATTAGAGATCCGAACCCCTGCCGATTTAGAGAAAAGCGTGATGGCACCAGGTGGTTCAATTTACGGAACTTCTAGCAATGGTGCTCGTA
>JBIIRQ010000119.1:0-3535 GCA_044341445.1 Candidatus Planktophila sp. | reverse complement strand
AGGCAGATAAACTTCCCAATGCTGCCCCAAAATGGCCGCTTATAGATGGTCGAGTAAAGATCTCTGCAGCATGGCTGATTGAAAATGCTGGAATGCATAAAGGTGATGAAGTTGGTGGTGCCAGAATTTCAACAAAGCATGTCCTTGCCTTAACAAATGCCGGAGATGCAACCGCGACAGATTTAATTGAGCTGGCCAAGAGCGCGCAAGCAAAGGTCTATGAAAAGTTTGGAATCAAGCTAGAGCCAGAAGTAAATCTGGTGGGGCTTAGCCTTCTGTAAGAAGCTTTTTGATACGGCCGATTCCTTCGACAATATCTTCATCACTTGTTGCATATGAGAAGCGAAGATATCCAGATGGACCAAACGCTTCACCAGGAACTGCTGCAACTTCAACTTCTTCTAAAATCAGTGTTGCCAACTCGGCAGATGTCTGTGGAGTCTTACCCCGAATAGTTTTACCAAGTACACCTTTAACAGATGGGTATACATAGAAAGCACCCTGTGGGGTAGGGCATTGAAAACCAGGAATCTCATTGATGAGATCAACGATGAGTTTGCGACGACGATTAAATGCCACACCCATCTCGTGTACAGCTGTGAGATCTCCGGTCAACGCGGCAATCGCAGCACGTTGAGAAACATTTGAAACATTTGAAGTCATATGTGATTGCAAATTCGTAGCAGCCTTGATGACATCCTTCGGCCCGATCATCCAACCAACTCGCCATCCCGTCATCGCATATGTCTTTGCAACACCGTTGATGATGATGCAGGTATCGGCTAACCCCGGGACAAGCACTGGTAATGATGGTGCGGTGGCACCGTCATATAACAAGTGTTCGTAAATTTCGTCGGTGATTACCCAGATACCGTGAGCGAGCGCCCATTCACCGATTGCCTTTGTTTGTTCGGGAGTATAGACAGAACCCGTTGGATTCGATGGTGAACAGAAGAGAAGCGCTTTTGTTTTTGGCGTACGTGCAGCTTCTAGCTGTTCAACGGTAACTAAATAATTTTGTGTCTCGTCTGCAAAAATCTCAACTGAAACTCCACCAGCTAATTTGATGCACTCGGGATATGTTGTCCAATACGGTGATGGCAATAGGACTTCATCACCCGGATCAATAATTGTGGCAAATGCTTGGTAGACCGCTTGCTTTCCACCATTGGTCACAAGTACTTGATCGACGGTAATTTCATAATGTGAATCGCGTTTTGTCTTCTCGACAATAGCTGTGCGAAGTTCTGGCAGACCTGCTGCTGGTGTATAGCGATGATTTGCAACAACTTTAGTTGCAGCCGCTGCAGCGTCGACAACATAAGCCGGAGTTGGAAAATCAGGTTCACCTGCACCGAAACCAATAACGGGGCGACCAGCTGCCTTAAGGGCTTTGGCTTTGGCATCAACTGCCAGGGTGGCTGATTCGGCGATCGCTGAGATCCGTGCGGAGATTCTGCTCATGGGCTAAGTCTGCCGTATTGCAGCCTCGGCGCACGCTCAGTTTTACCTAAGCCCACCTCTAGGCATACACTCTGACGCTCACGATGTTTGTAGCTCTGCCTTGGCATGCCTACACATTGCGAAGGGCAGTAGCTCAATTGGCTAGAGTTGCCGTCTCCAAAGCGGCCGGTTGGGGGTTCGAGTCCCTCCTGCCCTGCAAGATGTTTTGAAGTAAAAGTAGTTCAGAGAGTAAGTAGTACCGAGTGAAAAGGAAGAACGATGACAGAGTCAGTTGAAACGACCGAAGAGAAGCTAGGCCTCTTCGCGCGCGTTGGACTTTTCTATCGCCAAATTCTTTCAGAGCTCAAGAAAGTTGTTTGGCCTACGCGCAAGCAACTCAGCACATATACAGCAGTTGTCCTTGTATTCGTTATGTTCGTTATCGCAGTCGTCTCCCTCATCGACTTGGTTCTCACCAAGCTCGTCTTTTGGGTATTCGGGTAACGGTAACTAGGTAGAGGTTGGAAGAGATCACAATGAGTGAAGATGTAAAGCCTGATGCATTTGAGGCAGCTCTTGCTGCTAACGCAGATGAGCTTGCCCAGCCTGCCGTTGAAACGCCTGTTGAAATTATCGAGCCAGTTGCTTCAGTTGAATCTGCAATTGATGATCTCGCGCTCGCAAGTGATGAAGATGGCGATATCGAATCAGATGAGAATGATCCTAACGCTGAATTCCGTCGCACACTTCGCGCTGCCATCGGTGACTGGTATGTCATCCACTCTTATGCAGGATACGAGAAGAAGGTAAAGGGCAACCTCGCCAACCGCATCGTCTCTCTCAACATGGAAGATTACATTTTTCAGATTGAAGTTCCAGAAGAAGAGGTAATGGAGATCAAGAACGGCCAGCGCAAGCAGGTCAAGCGCAATATCTATCCAGGTTATGTTCTTGTTCGTATGGATCTCACAGATGAGTCATGGACTGCAGTTCGTAACACTCCTGGTGTTACAGGATTCGTTGGAAACGCTCACCACCCAAGCCCATTGAGCATGGCTGAAGTTGAGAAGATTCTTGCACCACGTCCAGTAAAGAAGTCAGATAAGCCAGAGATCAGAGTTGTTGATTTCGAAGTTGGCGAATCAGTGACGGTAATGGATGGCCCATTTGCAACTCTGCCAGCATCGATCTCAGAGATCATGCCAGAGCAGGCAAAGCTCAAGGTTCTCGTATCAATCTTCGGGCGCGAAACACCTGTAGAACTTTCATTTAACCAAGTACAGAAAATTTAAAGAGAAGAAAAGGAAAAGGTAGAGAAAATGGCACCAAAGAAAAAGGCAACTGGATTCATCAAGCTGCAGATCCAAGCAGGAGCGGCAACACCTGCTCCTCCGGTCGGTCCAGCACTTGGTCAGCATGGTGTCAACATCATGGAGTTCGTCAAGGCATATAACGCTGCGACTGAAAGCCAGAAGGGTCAGATCATCCCTGTAGAAATTACTGTCTACGAGGATCGTTCATTTACCTTCATCACAAAGACACCTCCTGCATCACGTTTGATCTTGAAGGCTGCTGGAGTCGAAAAGGGCTCTGCTATTCCTCACAAGACCAAGGTTGCAAATATCACCATGGCTCAGGTCAAGGAGATTGCAACAACAAAGATGGAAGATCTCAACGCAAACGATATCGAGGCAGCTGCCAAGATCATCGCGGGAACAGCGCGTTCAATGGGAATCACTGTCTCGGCTTAACAATTAAAGAATTCTCGAAGCCAAATCGGTTTTGAGATGTGGGAGAACCTCGCTGGTTCGCTGACCACAACCACTACATCAACTCGCAAGAGTTGGCGAAAGAGGAAGAAATGAAGCGCTCAAAGAAATATTCAGCGGCAGCTGAAAAGGTAAAGCAAGATCACCTCTACACACCTCTTGAGGCAGTCACACTTGCCAAAGAGACATCAACAACAAAGTACGACTCAACTGTTGAAGTTGCACTCGTTCTCGGTGTTGACCCAAAGAAGGCTGATCAAGCAATCCGTTCAACAGTAAACCTCCCACATGGAACTGGTAAGACTGCACGCGTTCTCGTATTT
>JBIIRQ010000118.1:0-3538 GCA_044341445.1 Candidatus Planktophila sp. | reverse complement strand
GATAAAAGAGCTGCTACTAAAGCGGCTAGTGATTCCATATCTATATATTACTCGTGGTCCATGAGATAACGAATAGGTCGAGGCGCAGAAATTACAGTAAGTTGAATTGCGACCTGTTGAATTGCGACCTGTTGAATTGCGACCTATAGGAGTTGCCTCCGCGCAGGAATCAATTTACTCCGGTAGGAATTCCCACTCTTCTGGAATAGCAGCAAAGAGATACATATCAACCTGTCGCCCATCATCGCGTGAGATTTTCTTCCGTAGTAATCCCTCGCGTTGGTAACCGGCGGAGGCAAGCAACTTTGTGGAGGCGATATTCTCCACATCCACCATGGCTTCGACTCGTTTGAAACCAATAGTGGCAAAGCCATAATCAGTGAGCATTCGTACCGCTGTGGTCGCAATCGACTTTCCACGCATGGATTCGCTCATCCAGTAACCGATCTCACCGACGCTGTTCTTTACGCTTATTGAGTGAAAAGAGATAGTTCCAGCAAACTTTCGATCGTCACCATTTCCATACTCAATAACAAATGGAAGCTCACGCTGGGTTCGAAGAGATGCATCAACACGTTGCACATAGTCGAGAGCATGAGCCATTGAGTAATCAGCACTGATCGCAGTAAAACGTGGAATTAAAGGATCCTGACAACCGTCAAAGACTGCTTGAGTGTCTTTGAGTTCGGGTTTACGCAGGTTGATTAAACCTCGAGTCAGAGTTGGAACTTCCGTAGGCCACCAGATCATTGAATCTGCTACTAGCCAATGAGCTCTGCGCTACGAGCCTTACTTGGATCATGTGTGCAGGAAAGATTTGAATCAAGGTCAGCACATGGATCACAGAGAAGAATCAATTGATGGCATGAGGCGGTGTTGCAATTTCTAAATTGATTAGTTGAAGCCTCACACTTTTCGCACTTACCAATAACCTTGGCGTGATCTGAGAATTCCATCTTCATTCGTGAATCGAAGATATAGAGGGAACCTTCCCAAAGCCCATCATCACCGAAAGCGTTACCGTATTTAACGATTCCTCCATCAATTTGATAGACCTCTTTAAATCCGTTTTTAACCATTACTGCAGAGAGAATTTCACATCGAATTCCACCAGTGCAGTAGGTCACCACAGGCTTATCTTTAATGTGGTCATACTTTCCGCTTTCAATCTCTTCAATAAAGTCGCGGGAGGTCGTCACATCAGGAACTATTGCGCCTTTGAATTTTCCAATCTCTGCCTCAAAGGCATTACGGCCATCAAAGAAAACAACATCATCACCGCGCTCTTTCACAAGCTCTTCAAGCTGATCTGGACGAATATGAGTGCCGCCACCGACAACACCATTCTCGTCGACTTCGATCACATCAGGATCACCGAAGGCTACAAGTTCAGATTTCACTTTAATGGAGAGACGCGGAAAATCATTTCCTGTTCCTTCAGACCACTTAAATACGATTTTCTTAAAGGCCGGATACTTACGGGTCTTAGAGACATACTTTTTCAGTGCTGCCATATCGCCACCGAGGGTTCCATTAATTCCATGTGTGGAGATGAGGATGCGCCCGGTTAATCCTAAAGATTGGCAGAGTTCTCTCTGCCACAACAGCATCGCATCTGGATCGCTAATCGGCGTAAAGCCGTAATAGAGAATCACCTTGTTGAGTTTCGGTGCATGCTTGTTCACGGGCTGATTCTAACGCGAGGTGGGTGGGACTAACTACCCTCAAGAATCGAGCGGGCAGGCGTTTGATAGATCTTGCCCAAGGGCGAAGTCCACGTGCACGAACCATCGGCGCGAGATTCAATACTCCATCCACCATGTGTCTTTAAAAGATGATGTCGTCGACAGAGCGCGCCAAGATTATCTAATGATGTGGTTCCACCATCGTCCCAACTCTGTGCGTGATCTAAATCTGATAAAGCTGCAGAGCGTCTACATCCCGGGAATCGACATGTTCTATCTCGAGCGATAAGAAAATCAATAAGTCCTTGCGGAGGTTCGTACATCTGCCTTCCATAATCCAAAAGCACACCAGTCAGCGGATCTGTGATAAATCGCCGCCATTTTCCATCACTTGCTAATGCACGAGCCACCGAAGCCGGTATTGCGCCATATCCGGCTAATTGTCCTGGATTTTCACTTAATCCGAGAAGTGTGGGTAGATCAATCGTGACGTTGATCGTGATTGGTCTTCTATGGAGAGCAACTTCGTCAACTTTTGACGCTAGTGCAAAGCCAGCGATCGCAGTAAGGGCATCGGCACGTTTCATATCTGCGCTACGTGAATCTTTCTCAGCCATCTGATCGGCCGCACCATGTGTTCTATGGGCATCTTTCTTATCCGCACTTTTGCTCGCACTATTGGCGCTACGTGAATCTTTTTCGGTCATCTCATCGCCTACCTTCTGCAAATCAAGGTGATCACTTTTGACGATAAATGCTTCAATAGCCTTCATAACCGTCTGTGCATCCTCTGCTGGAAGGATGGCAACAACCGTCGACGTTCCATCAATATCGTTATAACAACTCACACGTCGACTATCCCGCGCCTTCTCTACGACCTCTTCAAATGTCTCTGGAGCAAACTTTGCAATGGCTGTCCGCACCTGCTGCGCTACTTGCGAGGGAGTGTGAAACTCAGCATAAGAGATCGCCCGCTCTTCAATGGAAAACACTGCAAATTCACTTAATCCATCTCGTATTGCAGAGGCAGTTTCTTTAGCAATCACGGTTGCATGTGCTGGGCTAATCTCACCTGTTGCAAGCGCCGAACATGTTTGAGGGAGATGATTAACTAATGTGCGCGCAACATCAATGCGCATCTGGGCTGTTCCTGCAGATAGTCGCAACGCACTCGAGACATCTTCACGCTCTGACTCATCGACTCCGCCGAATGGACCCTCTGCAATCGTGGCTTCGATTCCAGCAACTGCGACAATCGCACGTTGCATCGCCGCCTGCAGCCAACTGGTCTGGCGCTCTAGCGCTGCTAGATAGTCAACACGAGCAGAGGGAGTAAGTGTGTGTGGATCGATTGCGATCAATCCAGTAAGGGTTGCGATACCTGGCGCCGCAGCAAGGAGCAGAACAACATCCTCTTCGGGAGAAGTTGTAAGTGCCGTTGCGAGGTTCATGTGGTGATAGTGGTGGTAGCTACTGACATGAAAGTGGGAAAAAGAGGAGTTATCCCCAGTTATTCAGATAGAAATCGCCGGAAGAGAGAAATTCTCCAAAAAGAAACGAATTAACGCTCCGTTACTTCCAACGCGAGGCGGGTAGGACTAATTACCCCCAAGAATAGAACGGGCTAAACGAATTAACGCTCGCTTGATTCCTGCATATCAGTTGGCGCACCGTGCACATCGAGAACCGCCGTGGAATCGCGTGTGTTCGCGCTAGTTGATTCGCCCGATCCAGAACCAGCTGAATCACCCTGCAATTTATCTGTGCGATTAAGCGGAGCCTTTGGCTTAGCATCTTCCTTATAGATCGCAGGAATGGATCCCAGTAAACCCTTTTGGAAATCTTCAAATGCC
>JBIIRQ010000117.1:0-3590 GCA_044341445.1 Candidatus Planktophila sp. | reverse complement strand
AGTAAGGATTTAACTCCCTTTTCCGTAACGCCCTCAAACCAATAAATCTTGTTTTTCTTCGACATCCTTACTTTCCTTTCTTGAATGGATTAAGTGAAAAAAGATCTGATACCTCTTGATTCAATGACTTCGCTATACGCAAAGCAAGAACTAGTGAAGGGCTGTATTCCTCACGTTCTAGATAACCAATGGTTTGGTAGTGCACTCCTGCCTTATCGGCAAGATCCTGCCTAGATAGACCTAAAGCAACACGTGCTTCTTCGATGCGGTTATACACCGGCTCTTCAGGGTTGCGACTCATAGTTGTAGCATATATGCTATGTAGCATTAATGCAACATACTCGAAAGGTGTCTGCTCAATGAAATCAGGCGTTCAAGCTACTATCTCTATGTCGACCGCCCGCGCTTTGACGAAGGTGATGGCCGCCATTGGCGACCCTATTGGGCGCATTGATACAGCATCAGATTTGGCTGATTTTTCTGTAGGCCTTCGGAAAAAGAGTGTTCAGCGAAGCCGAATTGGCGTACTGCTCAGCGCGGATTATGAGATTTGTGCCGAGGTGCTGAAATCTCCACATTGGCGTACTACTACTGAACCTAATAATTTTCTTGAAGAAATGTTACTTGGTAATAGTCAGAGCACAGATGATGTTGATATTTTCCTAGATTCTATTCTAGGCAAAGATGGAGATGACCATTCTCGAATAAAGAAGCTTGTACTTCCAGCATTTACTCATCGAGAAATGCAGTCCTGGAAGGAAACTGCAGACAAAATTGCGAGCAAATTGGTTCAGCAGTTACCAAGTGATGGTCGAGTAGAACTCGTTTCAGCTTTAGCCAACCCACTGCCGCTAGAAATGATCTGTGAGATTTTGGGCGTGCCATTGAAAGATAGAGAACTCTTCAACAATTGGGGAAATTCTCTGGCGGAAATTGGACTAGATGGACCGCGCACATCAGGGCAACTAAAGGAATTAGAGATTGCATCAAAACAGCTAACTGACTATATGACTGAGCTTTTGGCCTATCGAAGAAAGCACCCCGCAGACGACCTTCTCACTTTATTGGCAAACTCTGAAACAGAAGGAGGTGCACTGACAGATCGAGAAATAGTAGCTACAGCGTCATTCCTTCTCTTGGCAGGCTTTGAGACAACCGTGAACCTTCTCAGCGTGGGAACCCGAGTATTGGTTGAACATGAGGCTTCACTCAAACAGGTAAGCCAGAACCATGAGTTGATCCCCAATCTTATTGAAGAGACTCTCCGCTATGTCTCTCCGGTGCAATACACAATTAGGTCAGCAGATAGTGAAGTTGGTTTGAAAGATGGAACTATTGTGAAGAAGGGGCAAAGCATCGTGCTGATGATTGTGGGAGCCAATCGCGATCCCAAGATTTTTAGCCAGCCAGATACTTTTGATATTAATCGTGAAAATGCAAAGAGAAATCTAGCTTTCGGCTATGGAGCACATCACTGTCTAGGAGCATCGCTCGCACGGCTAGAAGCCGAAGCTGTTTGGAAGCACTTGCTGTTGAGGTTTCCTGATGTTTCGAGTTGGAAAATTAATGGAGACGTGACTACAAAACGAGGACGTGTAATCCGTGGACTGGAATCTTTGCCTATGAATTTAGGTCTGGCTTCCACCAATTTTCACAGCACCGCAAGTGGTTAAGCAGATATGATTAAAACTCCATGAAAAATAAACTTCCCGTCATTCTCCATCAGCTATCAAACTTTTCCTCTGGTTTAGGAAATTCGATTGTCATGATCACGATTCCCTGGTTGATACTCGAGGAGACAGGCTCTCCAGCCTTTGCTGGGCTGGTCGCAGCGATCTCTGCCCTCCCTGGTTTGTTGATCTCACCTATTGGAGGGTGGCTGGTCGACCACACTGGTCGTCGCTCGGTAAGCATCGGGGCAGACTTGCTCTCGGCTGCTGCAGTAGTTGCATTTCCAATCGTTGCATTAACTACAGGACTTACTAGCTCGACAATATTTATCATTGCAGTAATCGGTGCCATCTTTGATCCTGCAGGTTACACGGCGCGTAAAACGCTGTTGGCTGATGTCGCAAAGGCGTCAGATGTGAAACTTGATCGACTCAATGGAATCCACGATGGGTTTATGGGAGTTGCATGGATCTTTGGCCCTGCTATTGGAGCGGGCTTGATTTCAACAGTTGGAGCGGTGAATTCATTCTGGGTCGCTGGCGGACTCTTTCTTTTTGCTGCACTGGCTATCGCTTTCTTACGAGTTGGTAATCTCGGTAAAGAGGCACGTGAGTTGGCTGAAGAAATGGGAGAGAAAACAAACCGTAGCATTCGCGTGGGCTTCCAGGTTCTCTGGAATGACAAACTGCTTCGTACTTTAACTATTTCTATTCTGATCATCGCTGCTGTTTATTTGCCGACTGAGACAGTTGTCTTGTCAACCTACTTTGAAGATTTAGGTCAGCCTGCCAGTCTCGGAATTGTCATCTCAGCACTCGCTGCAGGATATGCAGTTGGATCCTTCGGCTATGGGTGGATAAGCGCCCGGCTCAAACGTAAAAATCTTGTACGCACAACATTTATAGGAATCGCAATGAGTATTATCCCGATGGCCTTTCTGCCGCCACTACCAATATTGGCTGTGGCTGGATTTTTTCTAGGTTTATCTTGGGGACCATTCAACCCTCTTATGAGCACACTGATTCAGCAGAGGGTCCCGGCCGATCAACAAGGAAGAGTTTTTGGAGTACAGACTGCAGTGTTTTATGCAGCACCGCCATTGGGCATGGTTGCCGCTGGACTCTCTGTTGAAAGTTTTGGTGTGGGAGCCACATATTTGGCTTTGGCCGCGATTCTATCTGTGACATCAATTCTTGCGCTTTTGACGAAGTCACTTCGCTCTCAATTCTAAAGAAAAGTCGTGACGTAAGCCGCAGAAATTGGAAAGGGCCCCGATCTCTCGGGGCCCTCCCACGCAAAACTGATCCACCTCTTTTGACCATTACCAATAGATCGAACTGAATCAGTTAAGACTGTGGTGGAGGCGACGGGATTTGAACCCGTACTGCGGGTTTGGTAAACACGATTGCTACCAATTACAACACGCCCCCAACACGGGAGCGAAGTTACGACTTTCTTAACCTTAAGAAATATTCAGTCTTTGCAACTGTGGATAAGAATGAATATAAAAAGCAAAAGGGACCTGGTGATTAACCAAGTCCCGATTACTACCAAACCCGAAGTGCAACCCTATTGTGCCACAGAGTAAATCCTTTTGTGGGAAAGCAAAAAGGACTTGGCAATAAACCAAGTCCTAATTACTACCAAACCACCGTGATGGAATTATTGCACAAATCGATGTTACACAGAGTAACAAATTATAAAGAAGAGTCGCTCTATAAGCCAGACATTTCAATCCAGATACGGCTAAAGACTTGATAGAACATTCTTGGCTTTAGTTGATACCGCTTTTCTTGAATCCTTCTGCAGAATTTTCGCAACTTTGACTAGCTCTGGTTGAACCTTGGGATCAATCTTGGCCAATTTTTCAAGAAGTTTTAGTCCTTGGGCAAGAATCATCCAATCTTCTGTCTCATTCA
>JBIIRQ010000116.1:0-3599 GCA_044341445.1 Candidatus Planktophila sp. | reverse complement strand
TATTCTCAACAAATGCAACAGTTGCGCCAGAGAATCGAAGATAGCGATTAATCAGATCGAAGGATATGTAGGTGCTGGCATGTCCGAGGTGTGTTGCATCGTATGGAGTTATTCCACACACATACATGCGGTAGAAATCCTTTACTTCAAGTGACTCGATCTCTGCGGAGGCAGTATTAAAAAGGTTCAGAGCTGGCACATCTATCCGAGAAGTAGGCTCTTTCTGGTAGCTCGGTCCAGCCCACGATTTCATATCGAAATCTTAATACGCGGGCCACGGTATCGGTGGCCAATCTTCACTCGGTGTAGGCATCTTAGCTTGATCAATCAATCGGGAGATCCGACCCTTGAGAGCAAGGTACTCACGAGAGGTGATGTGCCCGGAAAATAGCTCAGCCTTTTCGCTGACAACCCTTTCAATCTCGTGCAACCTAGATACCTCGTCATCGGTGAGATCATCTCCTGCCCATTGCCAGAGAACCGTGCGCAACTTATCTTCTTCATGAAAAGTTACTCCATGATCACAGGCAAAGAGGTGTCCATCTTCAGATGGCAATAAGTGTCCAATCTTGCGATCGGTGTTATTGATAATTGCATCAAAGACCGCTAGTTTTCGGAGTGCAGGAAAGTCATTGGCAAAGAATTGAGCAAGCTCAATTGATTCATCAATATCAATCCATCGTTGCACCATGCCAAACCCAGCCGGACCTTCTCGAAGAATCGTTGGAGGAACCAGATCGAAGCCAGTCACATCACTCAATAAGTAAGCGGCATACTCACGATCTGCCAGTGTTCCATCGGGAAAATCCCAAAGTGGCCTCTCTCCTGCAACGGGTTTATAGATCACTTGAAAACTTTCTTGACCTAACTTCACTGTTCCAAATAGCGTTGCATTAGAGGCGTCAACTAGTCGTCCGGTAATTTCTAGGTCACCCTTTGTTGCGATCTCTTGACTGTGGAGTACCCACTCGCGATCAAGCGGGTTCATCGCCGATAACCATTTGCTCTAGGACATAGATGTCCTTCGGGATTGATGGGGGAAACACAGAATGGACAGAGAGGTCGTCCTCCCGCTACTAGCGCTTGAGTTCTCGAAACAAAGGCAAGTGCTAAAGAGAGATCAAGTCGAACATCAACGGTAGGCAATTCCGATTCAGATGAATCCTCACTTTGGTCTAGATCGGATCGAAAGGAAATCTCAATCTCTAAATCACTCGGATCAAAGGCGATACCTATTGCTCCTACCGTGAATTCGCTATCCAACGGAAGATCAAGCGGTCCATCATCACTTTTCATCGGTTGCACTGAATTTAAGGGAGTATTTTTCTTTACTTCACGAATAATGGTTGAGATTCGTTGCGCCAGAGCCGATGCCTGAGATTTCTCCGTTGCTAATGAAACGAGAGAAGCACCTTGCCTTACCTGGAAGTAAAACTCTCGTTCCCCTGGGGCGCCGATGGTTCCAACAATAAATCTGTCCGGGTGATCAAAATTCCACTGCTGTGAAGCCATCACGCACGATTTCCGGTCGAGCCACCGAGAGCGAAAGATCCTTTCGACTCCTTGCCTGAAACTACGCTCTTCTGATCGTTGAAAGAGATAAGTCGACTGATCCCGTTCTGCGTTTCAATTACCGTCATTGAGGCGGGCTCAATAACCAATCGCTGAAATTGGTCTAGATGCATGCCGAGAACATGAGCGACGATTGATTTGATGACATCACCGTGACTGACAATCAGACGTGGATTCTTCCCCTTCAACTTATTAACTTTGTGGAAGGAAGCCACTGCCCGTGATTGCATCTCCATCAACGACTCCCCCTGCGGGAATACCATCTGACTCGGATGCTCTTGCACAATCCTCCATAACTTATTCCGTTGTAGGACTGCGAGAGACTTTCCCGTCCACATTCCATAATCAACCTCAGAAAAGCCTTCATCAACGAGCGGAACTATTCCGTTACCGTAGGCCGCAAGCCATGGCGCAATAGTCTGCGAGCAGCGTTGGATAGGGCTGACAACAACGGCATCAAAACGAGATTTTCCGATTCGCTCAACAAGTTCTGTTGCCTGGTTCTCGCCTTTACTACTAAGCACGACGCCCTCAGTACGACCGGCAAGAACATTCTTCAGATTGGCAGTGGAGTGTGCGTGCCGTAAGAGAACGATTCGTGACATCTCCGAAGATTATCGCTCTTTGACATTGTTGGCTTGCTAGGGTGGCGTCCATGATAAAACGTCGAGCCGGTCATTCAGGTCTCGAGCTCTCTCGCATTGGGCTCGGAACGATGACCTGGGGTCGCGATACTGATACCCATGAAGCTGCTGAGCAGTTGCGCTCCTTTGTTGAGGCGGGCGGGAACTTTATCGATACCGCTTCCACCTATGCCGATGGTGATGCTGAGCGAATCATCGGTGGTCTCATGGGAACTATTGCATCCCGCGAGGATCTAGTCATCGCAACAAAGGCTGGCGTTGCCTTTCCGGACGGTATCCGTTCAGTGAACAACTCACGTCATCACCTGATTTCAGAGCTAGATAAATCGCTCTCCCGATTGGGCAGTGACTATATAGATCTCTGGCAAATTCATACCTGGGATGCGGATAATGCGTTGGAAGATACCTTGTCGGCACTTGATTACGCATACACGTCGGGTAAAGCACGATATGTGGGAATAAGTAATTTCAATGGATGGCAGAGTGCACGTGCAATCACGTTGCAAGAATCAAATACGGCAAAAGCGCCGATTTCGACAATCCAAAGTGAATACTCCCTTCTAAATAGATCCATCGAAGAAGAAGTTGTTGACTGCGCTCACTCCCTGGGTGTTGGCATTCTTGCTTGGTCACCCCTCGGAAGAGGTGTTCTCACTGGAAAGTATCGCCAATCAATACCTGCTGACTCGCGAGGCGCAACACCACATTTTGCTAATTTCATCGCACCTTATCTGGATGAGAATAGTTCGAGAATAGTTGAAGCTGTCGCAGCAGCGGCAGGCGGGTTGGGGTATTCACCACTTGAAGTGGCTCTTGCCTGGGTTCGCGATGCACCTGGTGTCACGAGCGCAATCGTTGGTGCGCGTACTGGTGCTCAGCTGCGCGGTGTTCTTACGGTTGAAGAGATTACTCTTCCGGAGATCGTTCGCAGCGCACTTGATGATGTATCAAGAATTTTCTAAGAAATCCTTCAAGACGTTTACGCCGAATCTCAGACCATCTACTGGAACTCTCTCATCAACGCCGTGGAATAGCGCCATGAAATCCAATTCAGGATCGAGCTTCAGCGGAGAGAACCCGTAACCAATAATTCCGATCTTTGACAGTGCCTTGTTATCGGTCCCGCCACTCATCGTAAACGGCACAGGAATTCCTTCAGGATCGTGTTTAACCAGTGCAGCGCACATCGCCTCAACTAAGTCACCCTCGAATGGAACTTCAAGAGCGATATCAGTGACGATCGTTTCAATGCGTATATCGGGACCAATAATCTCTTGAATGGTTGCGTTCATTTCATCTTCATATCCCGGAAGAAAACGGCCGTCAACAACGGCTGTGGCCTCACCTGGAATGACGTTCTCCTTATATCCAGCAGAGAGCATC
>JBIIRQ010000017.1:0-9534 GCA_044341445.1 Candidatus Planktophila sp. | reverse complement strand
TTTCATCGAAGAAGGTCATTTTGTTTCAGTGCTCGCACCAGTAACTGATGAATTCGATCTTCCTCATTACCTGGTTAATGCAGGAAAACCGACAGGCATTCCATTTAATGGAGCAGTGGCTCGACTCCTCTTTAATCCAGCAGCCTTTGCGCGCGTGAGAAATTGGCTTCTAGAGAACGATTTTGACATCCTCCACCTACACGAACCAGCCGTCCCTTCTATCTCACTCTTAGCTTTGTGGGCGAGTGAAGGTCCAATCGTAGGAACCTTCCATGCGCAAACTAAGAAAGGTGCCACAACGCGAGTAATTGCCTCAATCGTCGAACCAGCAATCGAGCGATTAAGTGAAAAGATCGTAGTGAGTCAGGCAGCTTATGACACTTTGCAAGAACATATGGATACGACTGCGCACGTCATTCCAAACGGAATATTTGCCGATCGCTATCGCGACGGAGTTATTGAAGAAAATTGGTCGGGGGCGACTCTTGGATTTATTGGACGTTTCGAGGAGCCACGCAAGGGTCTGGAAGTTCTCATAGATGCGATTCCGATTATTTCTCGCTTTATTCCTGACGTTCGTGTTCTTATTGCAGGACCAGGTGATCCATCAGAGATTACAGAGGATATAAATTCAGAACTTCGAACTCGTTTTCAGTTTCTTGGGAAGATATCGGAGAGAGAGAAAGCAAACTTTCTCAAATCGATCGCGCTCTATATTGCACCCAATACCGGTGGTGAATCTTTTGGAATTATCATCGCTGAAGCGCTAGCTGGTGGGGCAGCGGTGGTGGCCAGTGATATCCCAGCATTTAGCGATCTTCTGGGTGGAGGAAAATATGGTGCCCTCTTTGAATCTGAAGATTCACAATCGTTAGCAAAAGTCACCATTGATCTTTTGCGTGATGATGCAAAGAGAGGCGAATTGGCAGAGGCAGGACGGGAATATGCCCAAAGGTATGACTGGAGTTCTGTTGCACACCAAATCTACGAAATCTATGAGAAAGTTTTGGCTAAAGGCGAGAAACTCAATGTGACATCCGAGTCTCGTGCCTGGGACTGGCTTTTGATTCGAGAGAACGATTGATGAGGAAATTTCTTACAACAATCCTAGGGGCGTCGGCGATTTTCGTAATTGTCCTTGCATTCCTACCAATCACAGGAACCTCTCTCGTTGACGAGATCTTTACAGAGCCCTCCTACAACTCGTTGTCGGGGCGCGAAGGAGTCGATGGCCCAATCCTTGCAGTCAAGATAGATGACACTATTTCTGCTCGTCCTCAAATTGGTATTGATCGCGCTGATGTCATCTACATCGAACAAGTCGAAGGTGGTCTGACTCGGCTAGCAGCGATCTTCTCTTCCGAAATTCCACAACTTATTGGACCGGTGCGAAGCGCCCGGATAACCGATCTAGATATTCTCGCGCAGTATGGGACTGTCGTATTTGCCTACAGTGGCGCGCAGTCAAAGTTTTTACCAGCTATAAGTACGGCCAATCTTCATAACTACGGTGCTCAACGCCAATCCTCGACGATCTACACTCGAGACCCATTGCGATCGGCACCGTTCGACATGGTGTTGCGGGCGGATCTTCTTATGGAAAAAGTAAAGGAAGATGAGGTCGTGGTCTCTCAATCATTACCCAACACCTGGAGCTTTGGTGAGAAACCGTTAAATGGTCTACCAATTTCGGAAGCAAAAGTTTCCTGGCCAGCTTCAACATATGAATTCCGTTGGAGTATTGCGGAGAACAATTGGTCTATTTTTAATAAAGGTGTCGCTAATCTCTCTGCATCTGGGGCCGCCCATCACCCCACAACAATTTTGATCCAGAAGGTAAAAATTGTTCCATCCATTTATGGAGATAAATTCGGGGGAGTTACGCCCCACTCATTAACAATTGGGTCTGGCACGGGTTATCTCCTGCGTGATGGAGAGTATTTTGCGGCGAACTGGTCCCGTGTTGATGCTGAATCGGCCACGACATGGACCGCCCAGGATGGAACACCATTGAACTTTGCGCGTGGCCAAGTGTGGGTCGCCCTTGTTGAGAAAGATCCGATTTTCACGGCTAGACTCACCACTCTGACCGAGTAGAGCCAAGGAGTTTTTCATGTCACAGGAAACTGGAACAGCGCGCGTCAAGCGAGGCATGGCAGAGATGCTTAAGGGTGGCGTCATCATGGATGTCGTCAACGCCGAGCAGGCCAAGATTGCAGAAGATGCTGGCGCAGTTGCCGTTATGGCGCTCGAGCGCGTACCTGCAGATATTCGTGCTCAAGGTGGCGTCGCTCGTATGTCTGATCCAGATATGATCGAAAAGATTCAGGCAACCGTTTCTATTCCGGTCATGGCGAAGGTTCGTATCGGCCATTTCGTTGAGGCGCAAATTCTGGAGAGTCTGGGTGTTGATTACATTGATGAGTCTGAAGTACTTACTCCAGCTGACTACATCAACCATGTCGACAAGTGGAACTTTAAGATCCCATTCGTCTGCGGTGCTACCAACCTAGGCGAAGCGCTCCGTCGCATCAATGAAGGTGCTGCCATGATTCGCTCCAAGGGTGAAGCCGGTACTGGCGATGTTTCAAACGCTATGTCGCATATGAGATCAATTGGTGGAGAGATCCGTCGATTGACATCAATGCGCGAAGACGAGCTCTATGTCGCAGCAAAAGAGATGCAGGCTCCGTATGCATTGGTAAAGGAAGTCGCAGAGACAGGCAAGCTGCCGGTAGTTCTCTTCACCGCCGGTGGTATTGCAACTCCTGCAGATGCTGCACTGATGATGCAGATGGGCGCTGATGGAGTATTCATCGGTTCTGGAATCTTTAAATCTGGTAACCCCGCACATCGCGCTGCTGCCTGCGTTAAGGCAACTACGTTTTATAACGATGCGAAGGTTTTGGCAGATGTTTCGCGTGGCCTAGGGGATGCAATGGTTGGAATCAACGTTGCCGATATTCCAGTGCCACATCGCCTGGCCGAACGCGGCTGGTAAATACTCAGTTAGCTGAGTTCACAGAATGAAGATAGGTGTTCTGGCCCTGCAGGGGGATTTTCGTGAACATCTGCATGCGATTGCTTTGTGCGGCGAAGAAGGAGTAGAAGTCCGTAGAGCGAGCGAACTTGATATCTGCGATGCGCTCATTCTTCCTGGGGGTGAATCGACAGCGATCGCGTTGCTTGCTCGCAATTACGATTTAATTGATCCGATTCGCGCGCGTATCAAAGCAGGGATGCCCACCTATGGATCCTGTGCAGGAATGATTTTATTGGCAGATCGTCTGGTTGATGGAACGCCGGGTCAGCAGACTTTCGGCGGAATAGATATGACGGTTCGGCGAAATGCATTTGGTCGTCAGGTTGACTCATTTGAATCAACACTTTCTTTCAACTCGCATACTCTTCATGCAGTCTTTATTCGAGCACCTTGGGTCGAAGATGTTGGTTCTCGCGTTGAAGTAATTAGCTCTGTCACAACAAGTGATGGGCAGAGCCACCCGGTAGCCGTGCGTCAATCACATCTATTGGCTACCTCCTTCCACCCCGAACTCACTCAGGATCAGGTGGTGCATAGGTACTTTATTGATGAGGTCTGTAAGTCACGATAAAGTAAGTTCATAGGTTTTAAACAAAAGGGGTTAGTTTCATGTCAGGCCATTCCAAGTGGGCGACCACAAAGCATAAAAAGGCTGTCATTGATGGTCGGCGTGCAAAGAATTTCGCAAAGTTAATTAAGGCGATTGAAGTCGCAGCACGCAATGGTGGCCCTGATCTAGAAGGAAATCCGACGCTCTTTGATGCGATCGCCAAGGCGAAGAAGAATTCAATGCCGGCTGACAACATTGAACGCGCTGTCAAACGTGGAGCTGGCCTGGAATCAGGCGGTGCGGATTACCAAACGATTATGTATGAAGGTTACGGGCCTAACGGAGTCGCTCTGATGATCGAATGCCTTTCAGATAATAGAAATCGCGCAGCATCCGAAGTGCGAGTTGCAGTCACCCGTAACGGTGGCTCGATGGCTGATCCAGGATCGGTTTCGTATCTCTTTAACCGTAAAGGCGTCATCATCGTTTCAAAGGTGGCTGGAGTTTCAGAGGAATCAATTCTTGAGGCAGTTCTTGAAGCTGGTGCCGAGGAAGTAAATGATCTTGGTGAAACCTTTGAAGTTGTATGCGAAGCGGTAGATTTAGTTGCAACTCGTACTGCCCTGCAAAGTGCTGGAATTGATTATGAATCGGCTGATTCTTCCTTCCTTCCATCAATGGTGATTCCACTAGATGCCGAAGGCGCGCAGAAGGTCTTTGAACTCATTGATGCAATAGAGGAACTAGATGACGTTCAAAATGTCTTCGGGAATTTCGATGTCTCTGATGAAGTAATGGCGAGCCTTTCCTAACTCTCATCTGTGAGGTTCTAGGCTGAACGCATGAGCCAACAACGTATGAAGGTGCTGGGAGTTGATCCAGGGCTTACACGTTGTGGAATTGGCGTTGTAGTCGGTGCACCAGGTTCACCGCTTTCACTTTCAGGCGTGGGCGTGATTCTCACCTCAGCATCAGCTCCACTTGAACAACGATTACTCCAACTTGAAAGTGAATTAACCAAGTGGCTCGATCAATATGAGCCAGATGTGATTGCTGTGGAACGAGTTTTCTCCCAACACAATGTTCGTACCGTAATGGGGACAGGTCAAGCAGCTGGAATTGCGCTCCTGCTCGCCGCGAAACGTGGAATTCCCGTCATGATGCATACCCCAAGCGAAGTGAAAGCAGCGGTCACAGGTAACGGTCGCGCCAATAAAGCTCAGGTCGCGCAGATGGTTGTCCGTATCCTCTCACTCAAAGAAGCACCCAAACCGGTAGACAGTACAGATGCACTTGCTCTAGCTATCTGTAATATTTGGCGCGCAGGGGCTACAAGCAAAATTCAAGCAGCGTTAAAGCAGGAGAAAACTCGGGTGGCGAAGTTGGTGAAGAAGTGATTGCTCAACTTACCGGTGAAGTGCGCTCGATCTCTATCGACCGCATCATTCTTGACGTCGCAGGCGTTGGTTATCTCATCTCCGTCACTCCAATAACCTCTTCAGCGATAACACTCGGTACCACCGTCACCTTGCATACCTCCATGATCGTTCGAGAAGATTCAATGACGCTCTTTGGCTTTATTGATCAAAAGTCTCGCGAAACTTTCGAATTAGTCCAGACCGTAAGCGGAATAGGACCACGAGTTGCCCTCTCGATTCTGGCGCATTTGACCCCAGAGACCTTGGCACATGCAATCGCTGCCGAATCTGTTGAGACCCTTTCGGCGGTACCTGGTATCGGAAAGAAAGGCGCGCAGAGAATCTTGCTAGAACTTAAAGGAAAGTTCTCTTCCTCTGGATCATCAGCACCGAAAAACATCACGCAATCTCAGTGGCGCGAACAATTATCCGGAGCACTTTCATCGCTTGGGTATTCACCTCGTGATGCTGATGCAGTTCTTACAATTGTTGCAATTGACTATGCCAATCGTGGTCTTGATCCTGCCACTGCGGATTTATCTGACCTTCTCAAAGCAGCACTGGCTGGGGGCAGATCATGAGCGAGGATTACGATCGAATCGTAGATCCAGCCGCAAACGGTGAAGAGTCACTGTCAGAAAATGCCTTACGTCCCAAGACTTTAAAGGAATTTGTCGGTCAGCACCGCGTACGAGAGCAGATTGACGTTCTACTCACCGCTGCACGTAATCGTGGCGCAGCCGCGGATCACATACTTTTATCAGGACCACCAGGATTAGGTAAAACAACTCTTGCCATGATTTTGGCATCGGAGATGTCAACCCCAATTCGCATCACTAGTGGTCCGGCTATTACACACGCTGGGGATCTCGCCGCAATTCTCTCCTCGCTAGTTGAAGGAGAGATTTTATTTCTCGATGAGATTCATCGCCTTCCGCGACCTGCAGAAGAACTCCTCTACTTAGCTATGGAAGATTTTCGCGTTGATGTCGTTGTCGGAAAAGGTCCTGGTGCGACTGCAATTCCATTGCAACTTCCGCACTTCACACTTGTTGGGGCAACAACTAGAGCCGGACTTCTTCCTAGCCCGTTACGTGATCGTTTCGGTTTCACTGCACATTTAGACTTTTACGAACCGCAAGAGATTGAAATTGTTGTGAATCGAAGTGCATCACTTCTCGGGCTAGAAATTGATACACAGGCGATCGCTGAAATTGCAGGACGCTCCCGCGGTACACCGCGTATTGCTAATCGTCTCTTACGTCGAGTACGTGATTATGCGCAGGTGCAAGGATCGTCATCGCTTTCACATGAGCATTCCAAGGCGGCCCTTGAAATGTATGAGGTCGATGAGCAAGGCCTCGACCGTCTTGACCGAGCGGTTCTCACCGCCCTGATCGAACGCTTTAATGGGGGACCGGTCGGACTTTCAACCTTGGCGATCGCCGTCGGCGAAGAGACCGAAACGGTGGAATCTGTCGCCGAACCATTCTTGGTACGTAACGGATTTATGGCCAGAACTCCACGCGGGCGTATCGCCACCGAATTGGGCTATAGCCACCTAGGTCTTAAAGCTCCCGCTGCTATCGCATCCCTTTTTGATCCCCCATCAGAGTGAGCCGGAGCACTAGCTGATGTGGCCTAGACTCTGCTCTTATGTCTACCTCTAGCAAACCTGTCAAAGGATCGACCAGACCAGGCCGCGCACTTCTCGCTTTGGCGCTGATGTTCGTCACACTCGGGGCCACAGTTGCAATCACCGGAGCAACCGAAGTCCGACTCGGACTTGACCTGCGTGGCGGAACGAGCGTGACTCTTCAGCCGCGCGCTTCAACTGCCGGTAACGATGTCACACCCGAGGCAATCAATCAGGCAGTAGAAATCATTCGTCAGCGCGTGAACTCACTTGGTGTTGCCGAGTCCGAGGTAACAGCGCAAGGTAGCGGTGGTAACCGTCAGATCGTTATCTCTGTGCCAGGTGAAGACGGCACTCGCGTTATTGAGCTCGTCGGACAGACAGCAGAATTGAGATTTCGACAAGTATTAGCATCAGGTTTCGGAATTCCATCAGGAACTGACACTGCGACCGCAGCAACTCCAGTACCTGGAGTATCGGAAGCAATCAACGCACAATTTGCAACTCTTGATTGCGCGGCAGCGGCAAGTCTGCAAGGTACCGGAACTGATGACCCGAGCGCAGTAATTACAGCATGCTCTAAGGATTCAACGACAAAATACATCCTTGCTCCGGCAGAAGTATTGGGTCGCCAGATTTCAGAGGCAAGTTCTGGTCTTGATACACAAGCAGGTAGCTCTTGGACCGTCTCACTTACATTTGATAGCGAAGGAACACGCGCATTTGGTGCTCTCACCGCACGTGTGACATCACTTCCTGAACCAAATAATCAGGTTGCGATCGTTCTCGATGGAATTGTTCAATCATCACCACGAATTAACGAAGCGATTCCTTCTGGTACCGCACAAATCACGGGTGACTTCACTCAAGTTGGAGCGAAGGATTTGGCAAACGTCTTGAAGTATGGAGCGTTGCCACTGGCATTTGATCGCGGAGAAGTTCAACAGATTTCTCCAACCCTAGGTTCAGATCAACTCAACGCTGGTCTATTGGCAGGTGCCATTGGTCTAGGTTTAGTCCTCATCTATTGCTTCCTTTACTACCGAGGGCTAGGAATTGTTGTTACCGGCACTCTTGCGGCAGCAGCGGGGCTTATTTATCTTTTGATTCTGGTCCTAGGCGAAACAATCGGATTTACGATCACCTTGGCAGGTATCGCAGGAATTATCGTCGCCGTCGGTATCACCGCTGACTCGTTCGTTGTCTACTTTGAGCGAATAAGAGATGAGATTCGAGAGGGTCGTTCTCTGCGATCTGCAGTTGAAAGTGGTTGGGTGAAGGCTCGTCACACAATTATTGTCGCCGACGCAGTAACCATTATCGCTGCGATTCTTCTTTACTTCTTCGCTGTCGGTGGGGTACGCGGCTTTGCCTTTACTCTTGGCCTCACCACCTTTGTTGACTTGATCGTCACATTTGTCTTTACCAAGCCAATCATGACAATCTTGGCGCGCACGAAGTTCTTTAGTTCAGGTCACCGCTTCTCTGGGCTTTCGGATAAGAGCTCAGGCGTGACTCGCCCAACAACAAGCGTGGAGGCTTAACATGACATCATTTAAAGGGCTAGGCGCGCGACTTTACTCAGGTGAAACTTCTTTCAATATCGTTGGAAGAGCAAAACGTTGGTACATCGTCTCTTCTCTCTTCGTCCTTGTCTCAATTGGTACTTTGGCTACACAAGGCCTTCACCTCGGAATCGAGTTCAAAGGTGGTTCGGCGTACACATTCACATCAACGACTGCAACCGTTGAAGAGGCACGTACAGCGATTGAGGGTTCAGGGTTTAGCGGTGAATTGGTAGTCCAGAAGATAGGTGACGACAAGATCCGCTTACAGACTGGAGCTCTTGATACAACTCAAGCTGATGGAATTACTCGGGCAATCACCTCGAATTTCGGCGTTCAAGTGGGTGATATTGATACTCAGATAATCGGTCCTTCGTGGGGAGCAGAAATCACTAAGAAAGCTCTCTACGGACTCATCGCCTTCTTAATCGTGATCATGATCTTCTTGTCACTCACCTTCAACGCAAAAATGGCGATTTCGGCGATCATCGCAGTTGTTCACGACGTCTTCATCACCGTGGGTATCTACGCACTTGTCGGCTTTGATGTGACTCCAGCATCGGTAATCGGATTCCTTACAATTCTTGGTTATTCGCTCTATGACACGGTGGTTGTTTTTGACAAAGTAAATGAGAACACTCGATCAATCACCTCATCGAGCAAGCAGACATTTACGCAAGCGACAAATCTTGCGGTAAATCAAACAATCGTTCGTTCGATAAATACAACAGTGACATCACTCCTCCCTGTTGCTTCGATCCTGATTATCGGTGGCGCACTCTTGGGCGCTGGAACACTGAAAGATATTGCACTTGCACTCTTCATCGGAATGATTGTTGGTGCATACTCTTCGGTCTTTATCGCACCAGCGATCCTTGCTCAGTTGCGAGAAAAAGAGCCGGCAATGATGGCCCTAGCTAAGCGAGTTCAAGCACGCGGCGGTTCAGTCCCAGCAGAAACCACTTTTGCTTCAGTGCCAACAGCAGAGGCTGCTACAGGCGCTACGGAACGACGTGGGCCTCGTAATCAACCAAAGCGTAAAGGTCGCAAGTAGAAATCCTTGCCATGAATGATCTCCTCGCGCCCATTGTTAATGGGTTGCGAGAGCATCATCCACAGTCCGATATTTCAGAGATAGAGCGAGCTTTTGAAACAGCTCGTGAAGCCCACACTGGCCAGTTGCGAAAATCGGGTGAAGATTACATTACTCATCCCGTTGCAGTGACACAGATTCTTGTGGATCTTGGACTAGATCAAGAGACAGTTATTGCCTCGCTCTTACACGACACAGTTGAAGATACTCCTTATTCGCTCGAGCAACT
>JBIIRQ010000138.1:0-3106 GCA_044341445.1 Candidatus Planktophila sp. | reverse complement strand
TGAGAAGCGATTTTGGTGATCACATCGCCGCTCTCGTTGATGGCGTAACTAAGCTCGACAAGTTGGCATATGGGCCAACCGCCGAAGCCGAAACTGTACGAAAAATGGTTATTGCTATGTCGCGCGATATCCGTGTTCTGGTTATCAAGTTAGCGGATCGACTGCATAACGCACGAACGTGGAAGTATGTATCGGGGGAGAGTGCGCTCCGAAAAGCTCGTGAGA
Organism: Candidatus Planktophila sp.; assembly: GCA_044341445.1. Lineage (GTDB taxonomy): Bacteria > Actinomycetota > Actinomycetes > Nanopelagicales > Nanopelagicaceae > Planktophila. Next base: position 2,881 of record JBIIRQ010000138.1, on the reverse strand, counting down.
CTCTGGACATCTATGCCCCGTTGGCACATCGGCTAGGTATGAACGCTCTCAAGTGGGAGTTAGAAGATCTCAGCTTTGAAGTACTTGAACCTAAGAAGTTCGAAGAGATTTCACGACTTGTCGCAGAGCGAAGCCCCAAGAGAGATGCGCTCACCAAAGAGGTGATTGATGCCGTTAACGCTGATCTCGCCGCTGATTCAATTGTTTCGACGGTAACAGGGCGACAGAAACACTTCTTTAGCGTCTACCAAAAGATGGTTGTGCGAGGCCGAGAGTTCAATGATATTTACGATCTCGTCGGTATCCGCGTTCTCGTCAATGATGTTCGCGATTGCTACGCGGTGCTTGGATCGATCCACGCTCGTTGGAGCCCAGTACCCGGTCGCTTCAAAGATTACATCGCGATGCCCAAGTTCAACCTATATCAATCACTGCACACCACTGTGATCGGCCCTGGCGGTAAAGCGGTTGAGATTCAGATCCGAACCTATGAGATGCATTCACGTGCCGAATTCGGTATCGCCGCTCACTGGAAATATAAAGATAGTTCGGGTGGTCCCGAGAACACACCTGAGATGATTTGGTTGAAGCAACTTCATGAGTGGCAGAAGGAAACTGAGGATCCATCAGAGTTTCTTGAAGCGCTTCGTTTTGATCTCGGTACACCTGAAGTTTTCGTCTTTACTCCAAAGGGAAGCGTGATTGCACTTCCAGGTGGATCAACACCGGTCGACTTTGCATACTCTGTGCACACCGACGTAGGAAATCGGTGTGCTGGTGCCAAGGTCAACGGAAGGCTAGTTCCGCTCGAGACCAAACTTTCCAATGGCGATGTTGTTGAAGTAGTAACCAATAAGAGCCCGACTGCTAGTCCGTCACGTGATTGGCTCAACTTTGTTAAGAGTCCCCGCGCTCGTTCGAAGATTAAAGCGTGGTTCTCAAAGGAGCGGCGCGAAGAAGCGGTAGATGCCGGCCGAGAATCCATTGCGCGCCAGATGAGAAAAGCTGGACTTCCGCTGCAGAAGATTTTTGCAGGCCATTCCCTCCTCGAGCTCGCGCACGAACTTAGATACCCGGATATCGATGCGCTCTATATCGCCGTTGGTGATGGTCATGTCTCTGCGCCATCGATCATTGAAAAGTTAGTAGCGGCGATCGGCGTTGAAGATTCTCACCCAGAGCCAACGATCGAATATATCCCAACAGGTGTTCCGACAACTCGTCGCTCGAGCACCGCAATTGAGGTAGAAGGCGTTGGCGATGTCTTGGTAAAGCTCGCTCGCTGTTGCACGCCAGTACCAGGGGATTCAATTCTAGGATTTATCACTAAGGGCAGTGGTGTCTCAGTCCATCGTACTGATTGCATCAATAGCGATGATCTCAGACTCAACCAAGCAGAACGGATAGTCAATGTTCGCTGGTTGGCTGGTGCCGGTTCGCTCTTTCTGGTCAATATCCAAGTCGAGGCGCTGGATCGTGCGCGCTTGCTCGCCGATGTGACCCGTACGCTTTCAGAGCAGCATGTAAATATCTTGAGCGCATCGGTAAGCACTTCAAAAGATCGTGTAGCAATATCTAAATTCACCTTCGAAATGGCAGATGCCACCCACCTTGATTCGGTATTGGCTGCAGTGCGCGGCGTTGAGGGTGTCTACGACGTATATAGAAGTTAGCGCTTAACTAAATTCGCTCAGATTTTTCTCAGCTTCAGCGAGCCAGACCTTGCGGGCCGCAGCTGATTCGAGCGCTTCCTTGGCCTTCTTATCATTACCAGCCTTGGCAGATTTTTCAGCAACTTTTTCATAGTTCTCAATTGCTGCGGTGAGTTGAGCAACAACATCTGCGGCACGAGCTTTAGCAGCTGGATCACTCTTTCGCCATACTTCGGCTTCGGCAGATTTGATCGCTGCCTCAACTACCTGGACACGTGCATCTAGAGCCGCACGCTTATCGCGTTGGGTAATTCCGATCTTCTCCCACTCGCGCATCAAATCGCGGAACTCATTCTTAACAACTTTGACATCGGTAAATGGAAGTAGGCCTTCTATGGTGAGGATGAGGGCTTCCCGTTTCTCCAAGTTTGCACTCATAGAAACTTCGCGCTTTTCCAGATCAGCATTCTTGGCTGCAAAGAAAGCATCCTGAGATTTCTTAAATCGCGCCCACAACTGCGCATCATCTTTAGGCTTGCCTCGACCGGCCGCCTTCCATGAATCCATGAGAACTTTAAAGCGTCGCGCCGTTGGAACCCAATCTGTGGATGTTGCTAATTTTTCCGCTTCTTCGACGATTGCGATTTTCGCTGTTGAGACAACAGATGCTGTGGCCTCAAGCGCTGCGAAGTGTGTGCGGCGGCGCTTATCAAACTTATTTCGTGATGCTGAGAAACGCTTCCAGAGATCCCCATCTGTCTTCTTATCTAGACGAGGAGCGCTCTTCCACTCATCAAGAAGAGTTTTGAGTCTTTCGCCCGTTGCTTTCCAACTTTCAGAGAGAGCGAGAGATTCAGCTTCAACCACAATTTTTTCTTTCTCAACAAGTACCTGTTCGCGCCGAGCCGCCTTCTGCTCTGCCTCTGCCTGTTTCTTAGCCTCAAACTTTTCGCGGTGACCTTCGATGAGCGGCTCGATCTGTTCTACAGATGCCGCTAACGCTTCAAGGTCTCCAACGCCGTTAAGTTCGCGCACTTGCTGGCGCAATTTCTTCACAGCTTCGTATGCGTCATCGGGAACCATCGCTCCGGATGTGATGCGAGCTGCCGTGAGTGCAACATCTGAGGCTAATGCTTCAAATTTACGGACGAAATATGCAAGGGCTTCTTCAGCACTCTTGCCCGGGTATGAACCAACTATTTTTTCGCCTTCGGATGTGCGTACATAAA
>JBIIRQ010000115.1:0-3611 GCA_044341445.1 Candidatus Planktophila sp. | reverse complement strand
CTTGTTGCCGCAATCAGCGATGCTGTTCGCAAGGTCGGAATCAGATTTGGGGTCTACTACTCAGGTGGCTTGGACTGGAGCGTTGATAACCTCCCTCCAATAAGAACTCTTGAAGACGTTCGAGTATTACGACCACGTGATGCTGCATACGCCATGTACTGCTATCAGCATGTTACAGATCTAATCAATCGCTATAAACCAGATCTCCTCTGGGGAGATATCGAATATCCAGATTTTGCAAAGCGTGAAGGAGCTTACTCACTCGCCGCAATCTTTGATCATTTTTATAAGACTGTCCCACATGGCGTAATCAACGATCGTTGGGGAGTATCTCACTCTGATTTCAAGACAAGTGAGTATCAAAGTTCACTCGCTAACGAAGCGAGTGCTGCTTGGGAAAACTGCCGTGGTATCGGACTTTCATTTGGCTATAACCAGATTGAAGATGAAAAACACTACATGAGTGTCAATGCTGCACAGCATCACCTTATCGATATTGTTTCTCGCGGAGGAAACCTCCTACTTAATATTGGCCCAACAAGTGATGGGGAGATTCCAGCATTTCAAAAGAAAGTGTTGGAAGGTATTGGAGCATGGTTGGCAATAAATAAGGAGGCGATTTACGCTTCTCGTGTTGCTGCAGATGTTAAGCCATCTGATTCTCCTTGGATTCGCTGGACTGCTAACGGCAAGAAGCGCTACGCAATAATTGATGCCATAGGTTCAGTTCAATTTGATGCTCCAGAGAGCGCGATCGATATTAAGAGTGCAACAGTTCTTGGTGGTGGGGCAATTGCGGTCACACGAAACGGCTCCAAGATTTCAATGACAGTTGCTGCCTCTAGGGTCGAAGGGCCAACTGTTGTTGCCTTTAATTAGCCAGATGAGAATAATCTTGTGATCATGGCAGAATTCGGTAGGGTTTAGCTGTGATGAGAAAGCTTTTGATCCTAGATGCTCGCGACAATGTGGCAGTCTGCCTAGTTGATCTAGAAGTTGGTGATCTTATCGAGCAAGACAATATTAAAATCAAAGTGATTAGCCGCATAGCGCGTGGTCACAAAATTGCCTCTAAGGAAATTGCTAAAGGTGAGGGCATCATTAAATATGGCGAACGTATGGGCCATGCGATTGCTCCTATTACAGCGGGTGAGCATGTGCATGTGCACAATATTCTCGGTGACCGACTATCAACGGAAAAGTCATGAATACGGTAACAACCGGGTTTAGCCACGGTAACCGCGGGGTCGGTATTCGTAACCATCAGCTCGTTCTTCCATCAGTAATCTGCTCAACCCATGTTGCGCGTCGAATTGCTGAGGCCGTTGATGGTATTACATTCGCTCATCAACATGGCTGCGCAATTATTGGAGAGGATGTTGCTGGAATCGATAACTTCTTTATTCAACTAGCTGATCACCCAAATGTGAATTCGGTTCTTGTTATCGCACTCGGTTGCGAGACTATTCAAGGGCAAGAGTTAGCCGCTAAATTACTTCAAAGCAATGAATCAACGCAGTATCGCATTATTCAAGAGAGCGGTGGTGTGGAAGGTACTGTCGCTGCCGGAGTGAAGGCAGCGGGTGAACTTAACGTTGCTTATCCTGCAGCTTCTGCCGAGATTTCGCATCTGCGTGTTGGGATTGATCTAGCGCGTCCGGTGAAAGAGTTAGTTGCTCTTGAAAAGTTGTTAAGCGATGCCGGTTATGACGTTGTCACGTCGCAATCTGAATCTAGCTCTGCGCAGAGTTTCACTCGTCTGGCGCAAGAGAAGGCTCATATCATTGTCAGCTTCCCAGATGATTCACAACCACCTTCAGGATTCCCTTTGATTCCCGTAATTAACGTGGCCGGCAGCGGATTTTTACACCAAGCGATCACAGGGGATTTCGATATTCAAGAAAGTAATCTACTTGCCGAGATTCTTCCCTTGATCGCACAGGTGGCAGCCGGTAGCCAGACTGTCGCCGAGCGAAACAAAAGTGGTGAGATTCGCGCACCACGAGTTGTCAGGAGCGTTTGATGAGTAGCGAACTAAGGGCATTTAAGCGCGATAACGGACAGTGGGGTCTTCGTAACCACGTCTTGATCTTGCCTCTACATTCAGCCCTTTCAGCAACTGCCCGTGCGATCGCTGATGGTTCTCATGGCGCAGTCGCGATTAGCCACGACTGGTCGGGTGAAATTGATAACGATCTACCGCGCATCATCTTTACCTTTAGTGGTTATGCCGCTAACCCAAATAATTTTGCAGTTGTCTTTCTTACTGTTGGTTCAGATAATGAAAATGAAATCATCGCTAGCGCGCAGGCACTTGGGCTAAAGCGCTTCACCAACGTTGCACTTCCAGAAATCGGCTCGATGGAAGGGCTTCGTGTTAAAGCGATTGAAGTTGCTAATCAGTACTGTGCCGAAGCGGCACAAGAGAAGCGAGTTCCTGCTCCTTGGAGCGCTCTAGTTCTAGGTCTAGAGTGCGGCGGCTCAGATGCGCTCTCCGGAATCACCGCCAATCCCGCACTCGGTGTAGCCAGTGATCGCTTAGTTGAATTGGGAGCAACGTCGGTACTTGGCGAGACGACTGAAATTTTAGGTGCAGAACATCTACTAGCAGCACGTGCAATTGATCCTGATGTCGGCAAGCGAATTGTGGCGATGGTTTCGCGCTATGAGGCATCAATTAATTATGAAGGAATTGACATTCGCGGTGCGCAACCTTCGCGCGGAAATATTGAAGGTGGACTCTCAACGCTAGAAGAGAAGTCACTTGGTGCAGCTAAAAAGGCTGGCAATGCACCGTTAACCGGCGTCTTGGAATTTGGGGAGCGACCAAAAACGTCCGGACTTTACTTTATGGATACTCCTGGCCATGACATCGAACAGCTGGCAGGGTTTGGCGCTGGTCATATCAATATCGTTGTCTTTACATCAGGACGAGGAACACCAACGGGATCAGCGATTATGCCGACCATTAAGGTTTCAACTAATACTCCAATGTATGAAGCAATTCCAGATTTAATCGATCTAGATGCGGGCACTATCGCAGATGGCATTGAGACTCTGGCACAAGTTGGCGATCGCATATTTAATGAAATTCTCGCTGTTGCTAATGGGCAAGAGACTAAAGCTGAGCTCGGTGGACACCACGAGTTCTCACTCTCTCGCATGTATAAGACCACCGTTGAGAGCACCGAACGATTTATCAACACCCACTAGGTTATTTCCACGATGCGCCACTCAGAATTAGTCTCCATCCACGGCACCGATGTACAGGTCTCGCGCTTAAGTTTAGGTACCGCGCCTCTTGGAGGACTATTCAAGAAGGTAGCTGAGAGCGAAAGTGATGCTGTCATTCATCACACTCTTCAGGTTGGAATCAACTACATCGATACCGCACCCCTTTACGGCTACGGTGTGGGTGAAGTACGCGTTGGCCGAGGAATAAATGGACATCTTCGGCAACCAACGTTATCTACAAAGGTAGGACGCTTATTTCGACCTGGCAAGAATCAAGAGCAGGATAAATACCCTGACTCTGATCCCACCATTGAAATTTATATTGATAACTCCCCAAAGGGAATCAGAAAATCTCTGGAAGAGAGCTTGCGCAGATT
>JBIIRQ010000114.1:0-3645 GCA_044341445.1 Candidatus Planktophila sp. | reverse complement strand
CAATGACGGGAATCGACTGCGTTCCACCGTTAATCTCTACAACTTTTGCTGCAGCGCTTGCATCTGACTCAACATCAACAAGCGTGTATTCAACACCGAGCTCTGCCAGTAAACGCTTGGAACGGCGGCAATCTCCACACCATTCGGCCGAGTACATTGTGATTTCCTTTGATGAGATTCCCTGTGCTGTCATTGACTAGCCTCCCTTTACATAAAGTGCTCAAGGCCGAATGTGACTCCCGGCCGTGAGATAACGCTTCGAATTCCAAGAAGAACTCCTGGCATAAATCCTGCCCTATCCAATGAATCATGGCGAATTGAAAGCGTCTCCCCTGACCCTCCAAAGAGAACCTCTTGATGAGCAATCAATCCACGGAGTCGCACAGAGTGCACCGGTATATCGCCAACGAGTGCGCCGCGCGCGCCAGGAATTGATGTAGATGTTGCATCAGGCATTGCAGCAAGATTTGCTGCCTTTCGCGCATCTGTCATCAGTGAGGCAGTGCGCGCTGCAGTTCCAGATGGAGCATCAATTTTATTTGGATGGTGTAGTTCAATGATTTCAGCAGATTCAAAGAATTGAGCCGCCTTTGCTGCAAACTCCATCATAAGAACTGCGCCGATTGCAAAATTTGGGGCGACGAGGATGCCAACCTCAGGATGTGCAGCAGAAAGCTCTTTCAGTTTGGACATGCGTGCATCATCAAAACCAGTGGTTCCAACGACAGCATGGATTTTATGTGTAATTAAGAATTCAAGATTAGCCATAACAGAATCTGGCGTTGTGAAATCAACAACCACCTGCGCTCCGGATGTCACCAACTGATCGAGTGAATCGCGAAAATCTAGCGCTGCAACCAATGTGCAGTCAGAAGATACTTCTACGGCATTGACAACTTCTGCACCCATACGACCGGCAGCGCCAAGTACTCCCACTTTAATCATCGGTAACTCCCCTTAGCGAGTACTTTCTCAAAGGTACTCTCACTCTTAAATGGACCCACGAGGGCAAGAGTAGGCGTTTTGGTGAGAAATTCGCTAGCCACTTTATGAACATCTTCGTGCGTGACGCTAGAAATCTCCTGCAAGATCTCATCAAAACCCATCACATGGCCATAAACGATCTCATTTTTGCCGATTCGAGACATCCGTGAACCACTATCTTCTTGGCTCAGTACTAGGGATCCTCGCACTGCGCCCTTAGCGCGATTAATCTCTTCGTGTGTCATGCCATGTTCTGCGACATCGGATAACACTTCGCGAATAATCTCAATTACTTCTATCGCCTTTGTTGGATTACAGCCAGCATAAAACCCAATCTGACCTGAGCCAGCAAATTGTTGGGCATAGGCATAGACAGAGTAAGCCAGGCCGCGCTTTTCCCGAATCTCTTGGAAGAGGCGAGATGACATGCCGCCACCGAGAGCTGATGCCAAGATCCCCATCGCAAAACGGCGATCATCATGGCGAGCAACACCTTCCATGCCATAGAACATATGTGCCTGTTCAGTTTTACGAGTGATGATTCCAACTGGGCTCTGCTTGGCTTTACGCATCACCTCGTTGCCACGAATCTGTGGCGCACCTTTGACGTCGAGGAAACCATCGGCGCTGAGGGCCCGCTCAACCATTTCAATAACCTTCTTATGCTTAATATTTCCAGCGACAGCAACGACTAAATCTTGAGGTAGATAGCGCTTTTTATAATAATTAAAGACAGCGTTACGTGACATTGATTTGATTGACTCAACTGTCCCAAGAATTGGTCGACCCAATTGAGTGTCACCGTAATATGTTTCAGCGTATAAGTCATGCACTAAATCACTTGGATCATCATCGCGCATAGCGATCTCTTCTAGCACCACTTTGCGTTCGGCATCGACATCAAGTGCGCTGACTATTGAAGAAGTAATCAAATCGCTGACAACATCAATAGCCAACGGTAGATCGGTATCGATCACTCGAGCATAGAAGCAGGTGTACTCCTTGCTTGTAAAAGCATTCATCTCTCCACCAACTGCTTCAATCGATGATGAGATTTCGAGTGCGCTTCTGCGAGTAGTACCTTTAAAGAGAAGATGTTCAAGAAAGTGAGAAGCCCCAGCAACTGCTGGGGTTTCATCACGTGAACCTACATTGACCCAGATTCCTACCGCGGCACTTCGTACCGACGGAACTTCTTCCGTAACGATACGAAGGCCACTAGCGTGAACGAATCTCTTTACTGACATTGGCTACTTGTTATTCAGCAGCCGGAGTTGAACCGTCTTCTAGGACTGGAACGAGTGAGAGCTTGCCTTTTGGATCAATCTCACCGATCTCAACCTGAATCTTGTCTCCCACCTTCATTACCTCTTCCAGGTTTTCAATTCGCTTTCCACCATGCATCTTGCGAATCTGCGATACGTGGAGAAGGCCATCTTTACCTGGCATTAAGGAGATAAATGCACCGAATGCTGCAAGTTTGACGACGGTACCGAGGTAGCGTTCGCCAACTTCTGGCATCTGTGGATTTGCAATTGCATTGATCTGCGCACGGGCAGCTTCTGCAGATGGTCCATCTATAGCGCCAATATAAATCGTTCCATCGTCTTCGATAGAGATATCGGCACCAGTCTCATCTTGAATCTGGTTGATGATCTTGCCCTTAGGCCCAATCACAGCACCGATCTGATCGACCGGAATCTTGACTGAGATGATGCGAGGAGCAAATCGGCTCATCTCATCTGGCGCATCGATTGCCTCGTTCATGACATCAAGGATGGCAAGTCGGGCTTCCTTAGCTTGGTGGAGTGCACCGGCCAAAACAGATGCAGGAATTCCATCGAGCTTAGTATCTAGCTGAAGTGCTGTTACAAAATCTTTTGTTCCAGCGACTTTAAAGTCCATATCGCCGAATGCATCTTCTGCACCCAAGATATCTGTAAGAGCGACGTATTCAATCTTTCCATCAACATCATCTGAGATGAGACCCATTGCAATACCTGCCACAGGTGCCTTCAATGGCACACCTGCTTGCAGCATTGAGAGAGTCGATGCACAGACAGATCCCATAGAAGTTGATCCATTTGAACCCAAGGCTTCAGAAACCTGACGGATTGCATATGGGAACTCTTCACGAGTAGGAAGAACTGGAATCAACGCACGCTCTGCGAGTGCACCGTGGCCGATTTCGCGACGCTTAGGTGTTCCAACGCGACCAGTCTCACCGGTTGAATATGGTGGGAAGTTGTAGTTGTGCATGTAACGCTTGTGGTTTTCAGGATTTAGCGTGTCAAGCTGCTGTTCCATCTTAAGCATTGCAAGAGTTGTGATTCCAAGAATCTGTGTCTCTCCCCGCTCGAAGATTGCTGATCCATGAACACGAGGAATAACTTCAACCTCGGCAGAGAGTGCGCGGATATCACGCAATCCACGTCCATCGATACGAATCTTGTCGCGTAGAACGCGCTGGCGAACAAGCTTCTTGGTCAAAGAGCGAAACGCTGCAGGAACTTCTTTTTCGCGGCCTTCAAAGGCAGCTGAAACTGACTCTTTGGTGCGATCTGAAATTTCATCAATCTTTGTCTCGCGCTCTTGCTTTCCACTAATGGTCAGAGCCTTTGCAAGGTCATCCTTAGCTGCCTTTTCAACAGCTGCAAAGAC
>JBIIRQ010000113.1:0-3701 GCA_044341445.1 Candidatus Planktophila sp. | reverse complement strand
CTTCACCCAATGGTGTGTGAAGTGAAATTGGTTCACGACCGTACTTTTGAACTTCGACGACCTTTTCCGGAGTCATATCGAGCTCTTTTGCCAACTCTTCTGGCGTTGGTTCACGGCCAAGATCTTGCAGCATTTGGCGCTGCACACGTGCGAGCTTATTAATGACTTCAACCATGTGCACTGGAATACGAATAGTGCGAGCCTGGTCTGCCATCGCGCGTGTAATCGCCTGGCGAATCCACCATGTTGCATATGTCGAGAATTTAAATCCCTTGGTGTAATCAAACTTTTCCACTGCGCGAATCAAACCTAGGTTTCCTTCTTGGATCAGATCCAAAAAGAGCATTCCGCGTCCGGTGTAGCGCTTGGCAAGAGATACAACAAGGCGAAGGTTGGCTTCAAGAAGGTGGTTCTTGGCACGCTTTCCATCTTCAACAATCCACTCAAGTTCGCGCTTGAGTTTCTTTTCAATCTTCTTCTCAGTTGCTAACTTCTCTTCGGCAAAGAGTCCCGCTTCCATACGTGTTGCGAGTTCAACCTCTAGCTCTGCATTAAGGAGTGCGACGCGACCAATCTGCTTGAGATAATCCTTTACTGGATCTGCAGTTGCACCGGCAGTCATCACCATCTGCTCTGGTGGCAAATGCTTAATTTCGGTCTGAATGCGACGAGCCTCTGCATTGAAGATGTCGTATAGCTCTTCAACGTTGGAGAGATGGCCCTGTGTGATCGCCTCTGCGATAACTCGAGCGCCCTTTTCAGTGAAGTTATTCATCGATAACTGCTGTTGAACTTGGCGGAATGTCAGCGCCTTAGCATCGGCAGGATCTACGTTGCCCTTGCCGATATATGGGTGGTTCGACTTCTTGGCACTAATTGCCTCGAGCACGATATTTACATTTGCAAGGTCTTTCTTATGCTTTGCTCGTTCAGTCTTTTCGCTCTCATCCTCTTCTGCATCAGAATCCTGCAGGATAAAGGAGCCATCTTCGACCTTTACATCATCAACTAGATTGACCACGCGTGCCTCAGATGGCTTAGCGCCTTCTTCTGCTTCAACAATTTCTAATACATCTGCTACAAGCTTGTCGACATCTTCGAGTTCGACCTCTTCTAACTCAACTTCTTCACCATCAATATTGGTAACAACTGTCTTTCCTACTGCAACTGGCGCAGCCACTTCCTTTGGCTTAATCAGATCCCACTCAGCTTTCTTCAAGATGCGATTGGGTGTTCCTAGCCCCTTCTTGCGAAGTGTTTCAATGAATTGTGGAACTGTGATCGCCAGTGCGCGCGCTTCGTCTACTAAATCTTTATCAGCCTTCTTTGGAATTCGGCCGAGAGTTGTCACCCCACGTGATTCAAGTTCGGTGAGGACTTCCTTCTGGCGCGAGATGGCATTTTTTGCATCAGAGAGCAATTGGACATCTTTAGCATCGAGAACTTTCTTCAACTCAATTTTGGCAGGGACCTTCTTCGCTGCAACTTTCTTAGCTGGTGCTTTTTTAGCTACCGCTTTCTTGGCAGGGGCTTTTTTAGCTACCGCTTTCTTGGCAGGGGCCTTCTTCGCTGCAACTTTCTTCACCGCAGACTTCTTCGCCTTGTTTTTGAGCGCACTAATTACAGCCACAATTGTCCTTTGTTTTTGTCGCGACTTCTAAAATTTTCTTTTTGAAAACCGCGCGAAGTGATACCTATATTATACCGCGAATTGCCGCTGTCATCGCCTCAGATTCGACTAAAAAGCCGTCGTGGCCAAAATCTGAGGAGATTGTGACCAGCTTTTTTGCCTGCGGTACCAGATCTGCAATCTCAACCTGAAGGCGAGGTGGAAATAGTCGATCGGTATCGATGGAGACAACCAGGACGGGGATGGTGATTGCGCGTAAAGCCTCAACCACTCCTCCACGGTTTCGTCCCACATCATGAGAGTTCATCGCTTCGGTCAAGACGATATAGGTGTTGGCATCAAAGCGCTGAGCTAATTTGCGAGCCTGGTGGTCCAGATAGGACTCAACGGCATAGCGCCCCGTGTCATCTCCTTGCAGTTCGCGGCCAAAGCGCACATCCATCTCTGACTCGGTGCGATAAGTCAGGTGGGCAATCCGACGCGCGATTCCCATTCCATCGATAGGGCCACGCTCTTGCTCGTAATAATCTCCGCCAGAAAAATATGGATCATTTTTAATTGCGCGAATCTGAATTGATGCCGTGCCAATCTGATCTCCTGTGGCAACGGCAGATGATCCAATTGTGCAGATCGACTCGACGCGATCTGGGTGATCGATCGCCCATTCCAGCGAGCGCATTCCACCAAGAGATGGACCGACTGCTAAGACATATTTCTTGATTCCTATCGCATCGCTAAAGGCAATCTCTGCTGCGACCATGTCGCGAATGGTCAGCGCTGGGAAACGAGATCCATATCGTTTTCCATCGGGAGCGATGCTCGATGGACCAGTACTCCCCTGACATCCGCCGATGACATTAGGACAGATGATGAAGTATTTATCGCTATCAAATGCCAGACCGGGGCCGACCATTGCTGGCCACCAACCTGGAACATCTGACCAACCGGTCATTGCATGCTGAATCAGAATTGCGTTATCACCGGCAGCGTTGAGCTTTCCCCAGCTTTGATATGCAATGGTGATATCGGTAAGGGTCTCGCCGTTCTCTAGTTCAAGAGAGCCGATTGAGATAAATTGACGTTCGCCTGGATCATAACTTTCCAGCCAAGCGCCAGTGACCTCTGGTGAGAGCGTCTTCTTAATAGATGGGGTACTCATAGGAATCCTTCACGCACTTGCACAGATAGTTACTGTGCCTGGTCGTCACCCAGAAGCACCCCACCGCGGTGGAGGGTTGCCGTCTAGAAAGCCGGGGCTTTTAAATACCGATCAAGGTATTCGTTCTAGAACTCGTGACCTGCCGATATCCTAACGCACGAGTTGCACTCTGATCTAGTTTCCAAATATGCCGGCTGTGACTTTGGGATGTAACTCACTGCGCATTCCGGCAAAGGAGTGTGGGGGCCATCCGGCGCTAAAGACTCGCTGGAGCAAGGTGGCAAGTGAGTAGGTGGGGGCATCATCAAAGGCTCGTGCCAACGCGGCCTTGGCCAGTGCTCCATCTCCTGTCTCGTAGGCGATAGCTGCAGCCAGTGTGGCAACAGGTGCGACATATCCCGCTGGGGCAGATCGCAGCAGATGAAGCCACATCGTTCGATATGCGGTGATGCTCTCCTCGTCATGGCTACCCAATGCAAAATCGCGCACCTGAATATCACTTAAGCGCCCGAGAACGTGTGCAATTAAATCTTGGTCCGATGAAATTCCGTGGGCGATGAAATCATTGGCGAGATCGATCACCGCCGTTGCGCCATCTCGTTGACTTTCATTGAGCTCCGGTGACGCTGGGTCAACGAAAGATTTGCTTACGCGATCAAGCCACGAACTTTCATAGGCCAGAAGATTCGAGCGCACTGAACCACCCAGATCTTCATAGCTTGCAAAAGGCATTGGATGTCCGGCAACAACGCTTTCGGCTGCGATTCGTGATGAATCAAGCGGTGGAACTGGCCGCCCTTCGATAGGACAACACGTAGTGTCATGACAGAGGAGTGATCGAAAGTATCCATCTGCAATGAGTATGGATTCATAGATTGCAATCCCAGCCCTGGAAAGTCCTGCAGTAGTTTG
>JBIIRQ010000141.1:0-3067 GCA_044341445.1 Candidatus Planktophila sp. | reverse complement strand
CTCACGTGTTCCTCACCCGTTCGCCGCTAATTCACTACCGAAGTAGTTTCATCGCTCGACTTGCATGTGTTAAGCACGCCGCCAGCGTTCGTCCTGAGCCAGGATCAAACTCTCCATAGAAAGTTTTCTGGCTTACGTGACAAACAAACTGTCGTTTATTTTGTCTTTACCAAAGGAAATCAACGAGTAGTCCATGCCCTGAATTAACAGTGCATGGCACATACTTCATTGAAGTATTTATTTAGAGAATGGCGCTAGAAATTTGCATGACTAGGTAAACCATTCTCTGGCATTGACTTATGGCACGCTGTTGAGTTCTCAAGGTACGGATGCGCACTGCGTCCTAGGATCTCTCCTATTTTTCAGGGCAGACTGCCAAACTTAGTGCATAGCGCTAGGCACGGTCAAACCGGCTAGATAGGCCCTAAATCAGGAAGTGATGCTGTACGGCCCCCGAGCTTCCTAGGGGTACGTTCCACAGCAAGGAGCGTAACTATAGGGGTGAGCCGACCTGAGGGTCAAATCGGGTTCCCACCGCAATTGTGATGCCTGTGATATTTACGAAACCGCTGAAAATCGCTGTTTTTGAGCGTAAATAATGAGGTTTTCGAGTGGTCCAGTAGAGACTACTGAAGTTCTACCGCGGCTAGATCGCGCTTGCCTTTACGCAAAACTGCATATTTTCCGCATAAAAAGTGGCTTTTTTCGAGGCGAAAGTCCTCCCCCGAAATCTTCTCATTATTGAGATATGCGCCACCTTCTTTAACGATGCGGCGAGCAGCCGATTTGGAGTCGACGACCCCGGCAGCTGCGAGCAAATCGACCCAGGTGGGGATCTCTTCCTTTGCAGAAATCTGAACACGAGGTAATTCACTTAAAGCACTGGCCAACGTTTTCTCATCAAGAGTGTTGAGATCGCCCTGACCAAAGAGCGCCTTGGCAGCTTCTTCAACGCGTGCAGATGTTTCTTCACCATGAATCAAAGCTGTGAGTTCGCGCGCAAGCGAGCGATGTGCGTTACGTGCACCAGGGTTCTCGTTATGCTCTTTTTCAATCTCTTCGATCTCTTGGCGCGACTTAAACGAAAATACTTTAAGGAAATTGATCACATCTTTGTCATCAGAGTTCAGCCAATATTGGAAGAAGGCATAAGGAGATGTCATCTCAGGATCAAGCCAGATGCTTCCACCGGCAGTCTTTCCAAACTTTGTTCCATCAGATTTAGTGAGCAGCGGAATGGTGAGCGCGTGTGCGCTTCCCCCTTCAACGCGTCGAATCAGATCAAGACCAGCAACAATGTTTCCCCACTGGTCGGATCCCCCAAGCTGCAACGTACAATTATTTCGCTTATAAAGTTCGAGATAATCAAAGGCCTGTAATACTTGATAAGAAAATTCAGTATATGAAATGCCTGCTTCAAGACGGTTGGCTACCGAATCTTTTGAAAGCATTTGATTAACGCTAAAGTGCTTTCCGACATCTCGTAGGAATTCAATTGCTGATAATGGCTGCGTCCAATCAAGATTATTCACAACGCGAGCTGGATTTGATGCAGCGTTAAAATCAAGAACCGATGAAACCTGCACCGCAATGCGATCAACCCATTGCTTGACAATGTCATTGCTATTGAGAGTTCTCTCTTCATTGCGCCCGCTTGGGTCTCCAACCAAACCAGTCGCTCCGCCCACAAGAGCGATGGGGTGGTGGCCCGCAATTTGAAAACGACGCAGCACCAGCAGGACCACAAGGTTTCCCACATGGATGCTTGGCGCGGTCGGATCGAAACCGATGTAACAGGTAATGGGCTTATCTAGAGCGGCCGATAGAGCCTTCTCATCGGTGGTCTGTGCGATAAGTCCGCGCCAGCGAAGATCGTCGAGGAATGCGCTCATGCGCTCATCATGCCTGAAAAGGCGGCCGACTTGGCGGAGAAATTCGCTTCAAAAGCGCTGACTTCGCTCTTGAGGATCACAAGTTGTCGAGCCAGAGCCGATGGTGCGGTCCCACCAAAAGTGGTGCGCGAGGTGAGTGCCCCTTCGACGGTGAGAACGGTTCTAATCTCGGGCGTGAGTTGTGGATGGATTGCCGAAAATTCACTATCTGAAAGCTCATGCAGCTCTTTACCCTGTGCCTCTGCATGTGCAACACACTTTCCGGCAACTTCATGCGCTGTCGCAAATGGAATATGTGCACGGACTAAAAAGTCAGCAATCTCTGTCGCCAGAGAGTAACCCGCGGGTGCTGCAGCGGCCATCTTCTCGCGATTAAATTCTGTCGTTGCCACCATCCCTGTCACAGCAGGAAGAACTAGAGCTAACGTATCAAAGGAATCAAAGAGCGGCTCTTTATCTTCTTGCAGATCACGATTGTAAGCAAAAGGTAGGCCCTTCAGCATTGCTAATACTCCGGTGAGATTTCCAATCAAACGTCCTGCTTTCCCACGCGCCAGTTCAGCAACGTCAGGATTTTTCTTCTGTGGCATGATCGAGGAACCGGTCGAGTAGGCATCTGCAACATCAGCCCATCCAAATTCGGTTGTTGCCCAAATACACCACTCTTCTCCGATACGGGAAAGATGGACTCCGACCAGTGAAATGAGGAAGAGAGCTTCTGCCACAAAGTCGCGATCAGATACTCCGTCGATACTGTTTCCGGCGCTACGTTTGAAACCAAGAGCAGTCGCCGTTGCTTCAGGTGAAAGCGGGAGAGATGACCCCGATAATGCGCCAGAGCCCAATGGGCTTACTGATGAACGGTTTAACCAATCATCGATGCGATCGAGATCTCGATTGAATGCGTGTACATGCTTTGCAATTTCATGTCCGAAAAGAACAGGTTGAGCATGTTGCATATGTGTGAAGCCGACTGATGGTGCGTTGGAATACTCAGCCGCTTTGGCCAAAAGTGCCCCTTGCAGCGCAATAATCATTGTGCTTGTCTCTAACATTGCGTCAATGGCGTAGAGTCGAAGATCGGTGGCTACTTGATCATTTCGGGAACGACCGGCACGAAGTGATCCACCAATGTCACCTAGCTTTTCGCTCAGACCTCTTTCGAGGGCAGAATG
>JBIIRQ010000112.1:0-3747 GCA_044341445.1 Candidatus Planktophila sp. | reverse complement strand
CTCATAAACCCAACTGACAATAGTTTTCTGCACCCTGGAGATATGGTCGGACGCATTCGAGATTTCTGCGAACTCAATGGTGTTGCAGTGCCACAAACTCCAGGTGAGTTCGCCCGCTGCATATTTGACAGCCTTGCCCACGCATATCATGAGGTTATTCTTGAATTTGAAAAAGTTGAAAATCAAGTCTTTGACAGTATCTTCATCGTTGGAGGCGGCAGCGCAAACCACTTCCTTAATCAGTTAATTGCAAATGTGACTGGGAAAACTGTTACAGCCGGTCCGGTGGAGGCAACGCTTCTCGGAAATATTGGAATCCAAGCTATCGCGGCCGGGGAAATTTCAGGGATACCCGAACTCCGCAAAGCTATCTCTCAATCATTTGAGCAGAAAACGTTTCTCCCGATTAAGTAACCTGGGTCTTCGTTTACTGTGACTCAGAGAACGTTAAAAGTTATAACCTCAGGATCAGAGAGAAGTATCTCGTAGCTTCCGAATCCCAGCTCAGTTTTGTTCTCAACTCTCACACCATTGACTCGCAGAACTGAAGTGGCCGTCACTGGAAGATCCAAAACTCCCCTGGCGCCGAATGGAATGACAATTGTTGCGGCAAAGTGGGCGCCATCGATGATCTCCCACTTTATTGATGCGATTCCTAGAGGGGTATCTATCTTCGCTGAGGCGAAGGAGAAACCCTCACCTGGTCGTGGCGCGAAAGTGATGTGGCGATAGCCAGGGCTCGCCGCCGTCGGAGCAATACCTGCAACATTACGGTAGACCCAATCGATGACCGCGCCATAGGCGTAGTGGTTGAAAGAAATCATTGAGGTGCCTTCTTGCTGTTCGTGCTCAGTTTCAATCTGGCCTTTATGAATTGAACCATCTTCATAAATCGCATCCCAGCGTTCCCAAATTGTTGTTGCGTTCTGATCAACTTGATAGAGCCATGAACGCACCTTACGTCGCATCAACATTGTGTACGCAGCAGTAAAGTGACCATTTTTCGATAACGCATGAAGAATTAATGGCGTTCCAAGGAAGCCAGTTGTGATTTTCCCTTGGTCTGCAATGACTTTATCGCTCAATATCTTGGCGACTGTGGCTCTCTCAGCTTCAGGAACTATTTTAAATTCAAGTGCGATTGAGCAACCAGCTGTTGACTCTTTCGCCTCTTCTCCAAAGTGTTGCCAGATATCTTCGCGTAAGGTTGCAGCAAGTTGGGTGTACTCCTTCTGGTGTGCCGAATCGCCGACAAGCGCCTCAACATCTGCAGCAAGTTGCACCGAATGCGCAAAAAATGCATTGGCCACAAATTGCGCCTTGACTTTAGATGCCCAGGGCTTTTCTATCGGCGCATCAGGGTCGCACCAATCACCAAACTGGAACTCTTCAGGGAGAAACTTCTCTCCCTTACGTCGTTCAGATAATCCCCGAATATAGGTGCGGATTGATTCGACTTGCTGCCTTAACGTTGCCAAGCTTCCAAATGATTCATAGGCAGCCATCGGAACAATAGTTGCAGCATCAGCCCATCCAGCTCGATCAGTAATAATCCATGCACCTTCTTGCGTTGTAGGTTGCTTCGATAAAATATCTGGAACAACCGCACCTACCGCTCCATATCGCTTCTGGTCTACCGCGAGATCTACCAACCAACTTCTCCAGAAAGAGTCGATCTTAAAGAGAGTATTTGCCGTACTTGCAATTGCCTGAGCGTCGCCAGTCCAACCTAAACGTTCATCACGCTGCGGACAATCGGTAGGAACCGAAACCATATTGTCATAAATTGACCAGACAACATTCTCATGCAGGCGGTTAAGTCGGGCATCTGAGGAGTCGAAAAATCCGCGTCGTTGATTTGCTGATGAAATTGCAATGCCTGTCGCTGAAATAAATTTAGCGGGGCCAGTAACCTCTGCAAACTGAAAACCGTGGAAGGTGAACTTCGGCTCAATAACACTTCTGCCATCGTGGCCGAGTGTATAAATGTCAGTTGCTTTTGCAGTGCGAAGCGCCTTGGTATGCAGGTTTGGCCCTTCTTCTAAAACCTCTGCGTGACGCACAGTAATAACATCACCTTTCTTGCCATCGACTACGAGTCGGACCCAACCAGAGATGTTCTGTGAAAAGTCAAGGAGTGTGCGCTTCTGTGAATCAAGAACTCTCGAAGGAAATTCATGAACCTTGATGGCGCGCGTTGAGATTCGTGGCTCAAGGTTTTCGCGCTTGATTGTATGGATTACCGGAGCTTTCCAAGAGGAATCGTTAAAGCCGGGGAGCTTCCACCCAATCTGTTCCTTTGTAAAATCTAAATGCGACCCATCATAAATATCACCAAATTGAATCTCTCCTGTAGATACTTTCCAGGTGTTATCAGTGGCGATGACATCTTTACTGCCATCTGTGTAAGTAATCTCTAGTTGTGCCAAGAGCGAGATAGTTGTGCCGTAATTATCATAAACATTTGTGAAGCCAAACTTGCCGCGCTGCCAACCATCACCTAGCTCTGCTGCAATACAATTAGTTCCATCTTGTACTAAACGCGTGACATCGTGAGTTACATATGTGGGGCGATCATCAAATGCGGTCCATCCAGGAGTGAAGTATTCATCAGTGATGTTGACGCCGTTGAGGTAGAGAGAGTGGATGCCTTCGGAAGTGGCATACATACGAGCTTTAGCGACAGCCTTCTTTGATGAAAATTCCTTACGTAAAATTGGTGACGGGGCTGAGTGCAGTGATTGATCTCCAATCGCACTCCCGATGAAGTCATTTCCTGATGCAAGACCAGTTTCAAAAGATGCTAGTGGGCTAAAGTCACTCCATCCGTATTGTGTTGCAACTCGAACGCGTAGGCGGCGGATCTCCTGTGGCCCCAAGATGTGGCCTGGAGCCGCAATTTCAATTTGTTCAGAGCTTGTGACAATAGGCGAGGTGATAACCGAATTGTCCTCACCGATAGAAGAAATCTCATAAGCCAGTTGTGCAGCATCAGAGCGCTCACTTGAAATTTGCCACGTTAAATAAGGGTCGACTACAGGCAGACCGATAATGTCTGCTGAAAATTGGGTTTGTAAGCCAACGACGCGAGTTAACTCATCCCGCTGGATTACCGCTGGAATGCCAGACATATTTCTATCCGACTATTGCGCACTTTGCGAGCGCAGCTTCATCAATTTCCACACCTAGCCCTGGCGCTGTTGGCAAAAGAACCGTTCCTTGGTTAAAGGAGTACAACCCATCGCTCTTTAGAATTCTTTGAAGCGGTGCATACATTTCCTCCGGTGTTAAAGGAGGGAAGATGAGTGCAACTTCCATCATTCGACAACTTGGAATAGTCGGCGCTACTTGTAGAGAAGCCGCGAGATCTGGACCGTTCGTTCCGTGAAGAATGCAAGGCACCCCAAAAGCTTCAGCGAGTGAGCCCACTTGGCGAGTTGGCCAAATTCCTCCACTAATAAATGTATCTGGCTGAATGATGTCTACCGCACCCTTTGTAATGTAATCACGGAAGATTGACATCTCGGTTCCAAATTCACCACCTGTGATTGGAATGTCAACTTCATCGGCTAATCTCTTATAAGAATCTAAATCATCACGCGCAAAAGGTTCTTCCAGCCACGTTGCATCTAATTCCTGTAATCCAAGAGCAACACTTTTGGCTTGTTCGTAAGTCCAAATCCATCCTGGTAGATGGGCTGTTCGATCAATCATCAATTCAATTTTGTCGCGGCCGCCAACTAATTC
>JBIIRQ010000111.1:0-3755 GCA_044341445.1 Candidatus Planktophila sp. | reverse complement strand
CCGATGGTGGTGCGCATCTAGTCGTCTTTCCGGAAATGTTTCTTACCGGATACCCGATTGAAGATTTAGCCCTGCGCGCATCTTTTCGTCACGCCAGCAAGGTTGCAATCACTGATCTGGCGCGGGCAATAGCCGAGCAGGGTCAAGGCGATCTCGTTGCAATAGTTGGGTATCTCGATCAGGCAGCAAACGGTGGGCCGCAAAATGTTGCCGCCGTCATTCATGGTGGTCAGGTAAAAGCTCGTTATATCAAAACTCACTTGCCGAACTTTGGCGTCTTTGATGAGTATCGAAATTTTGTTCCGGGAGATCAAACCTTGGTGGTTCGAATTCACGGTGTCGATGTGGGCATATTGATCTGCCAGGACATCTGGCATGAAGATGGTGTGCTCACGAAATTAGCAGCGCGCTCGCCTGGGCTCGTTGTGGTTCCAAATGGCTCTCCTTATGAACGCAATAAAGATGACATTCGCTTAGCCCTCGTTGAAAAAGAAGCACGCCGCATGGGTGCGCCATTTGTTTATGTCAATATGATCGGTGGCCAAGATGATTTGGTCTTTGATGGTGATTCCATGGTGGTCGATGGTCAAGGCAATCTCATCGCGCGCAGCCCACAATGTGAAGATGGCTTGATGCTCGTTGATCTAGATCTTGTTGGTGGCTCAAGTAAGCCTGATGTCATCATTAGTGAAGATGTCATCGCGCAGACCACCCCATTGGTTACTGCAATCGCCGAACGCAGATCGATAGAAGAAGAGATTTGGAAAGCGCTCGTGATGGGTCTTCGTGATTATGTTGAGAAGAACGGATTTAGAAGCGTTGTTCTGGGCCTTTCCGGTGGCATCGATTCCGCCCTGGTTGCCGCCATTGCAGTTGATGCTGTGGGTGCACAACGAGTCAACGGGGTTGCCCTACCGAGCAAGTATTCATCAGATCATTCAATTGCAGATGCCCAAGAGTTAGCCGATAACACAGGGTTGCACTTTCGCATTATTCCGATTGCACCAATGGTCGATGCCTTCACTGACAATGTAGTTCTCAAAGGGCTAGCCGAAGAGAATGTGCAAGCCCGCGTGCGTGGAACAACGTTGATGGGTATCTCTAATCAAGAAGGCCATCTCGTGTTGGCAACCGGAAACAAGTCAGAGCTGGCGGTCGGGTACTCCACTCTCTATGGCGATGCGGTGGGTGGCTTTGCACCGATTAAAGATATTTACAAGACAGATGTGTGGGCGCTAGCAAGATGGCGTAATGCCCAAGCGATCGAACATGGTGAAGTAGCGCCGATTCCAGTGCGGTCAATTGAGAAAGAGCCGAGTGCCGAACTTCGTCCTGATCAGAAAGATTCAGATTCACTTCCTGATTACATTCTGCTTGATCACATGCTCACTGAATATGTTGATCACGATCGTGGCTATGAAGAACTGATTGCCGCAGGTTTTGATCAAGGACTCCTTGCACGGGTGATCGCGCTTGTCGATAGCGCCGAATACAAGCGGCGCCAATATCCACCTGGCACCAAGGTCTCATCACGCGCCTTCGGAAAAGATCGCCGTCTTCCTATGACTACACGCTGGCGCGAAGGTAACTAGCCCGCCTTTTTGTAACACTGCCGTAATTTTCCCTTGGCATCATGGGGCCATGGCCGAGCAGATGAGCAAGCAACAAGAGTTCGTTCTTCGCACTATTGAAGAGCGGAATATACGCTTTATTCGATTGTGGTTTAGCGATGTATTGGGAACCCTGAAATCTGTTGCGATTGCTCCCGCCGAACTTGAGAACGCCTTCGATGAAGGAATTGGTTTTGATGGATCTGCCATCGAAGGATTTGCCCGACATACCGAATCAGATATGTTGGCAAAACCAGACCCCTCCACATTTTCGATCTTGCCATGGCGCACAGAAGCACCAGGTGCTGCCCGCATGTTCTGCGACATCACCATGCCTGATGGTTCGCCTTCACATTCTGATCCGCGCAATGTTTTACGCCGCACCTTGGATAAGGCGGCCAAGATGGGCTACACCTGTTACACCCACCCAGAAATTGAATTCTTTCTCTTTAAATCACAGCCCGAAAAAGGCGTTGCGCCAGTTCCAGTTGATCAGGGTGGATATTTTGATCATACGCCGGCAGTTGTTGGCCACGACTTTAGACGACAAGCAATTACCTTGTTGGAAGCGATGGGAATTTCAGTTGAGTTCAGCCATCATGAAGGTGCACCGGGTCAGCAAGAGATTGACCTTCGTTATGCCGATGCCTTAAGCACTGCAGATAACATCATGACATTTCGCCATGTCATCAAAGAAGTTGCACTCGAACAAGGTTTCTATGCATCCTTTATGCCTAAGCCATTTACAGATCATCCAGGTAGCGGAATGCATACGCACGTCTCGCTCTTTGAAGGCGAGAACAACGCCTTCTACGATGCAAAGGCAGAGTTTCATCTCTCTCAAGTCGGACGATCATTTGTCGCTGGCATCTTAAAGCATGCAGCGGAAATGACTGCGATCACTAATCAGTGGGTCAACTCCTATAAGCGCTTACAGGGCGGGGGAGAAGCGCCATCGCTGATCAATTGGGGTCGCAGTGATCGTGGGGCGTTGGTTCGTATTCCGATGTATAAACCAAATAAAGAAAATTCAACCCGTATCGAATTTCGCTCACCAGATTCTGCATGTAATCCATATCTGGCATATGCCGTCATGCTCGCCGCTGGCCTCAAGGGAATTGAAGATAGCTATGTCTTAGAAGAGAGAGAACAACCAGAGGCGCTACCGGCTAACTTGCACGAGGCCATTGTGGCGATGGAGGGCAGCGAGCTCGTTCGCCAGACCCTCGGCGAACATGTCTTTGAATTTGTCTTACGAAATAAGCGGGCCGAATGGCAGGACTACCGTCGCCAAGTAAGTGCCTACGAACTCGATCGGTATTTACCTGTTTTGTAGAGTCCTGCGTGGTCTTTAAGGTCTGCGGTATTACCCTTGCACTATGACAAAAGAGATCACATCGACCAAACTTCGCCGCATCAATATTGGCGCAGGAGTACTCCACCTATTTCAGATGATCGCAGTCCTCGCACTCTCATCTGATTTCACTCTTCCGGTAACTGCCCGATACATGTCTGGTCCTCCAGGAAGCACATACGGTGATCTCATAGTTTTGTATAACGCTCCACTTGCAATTGGTGTTGCGATCTTCCTTGGGCTCTCCTCTTTAGCCCACTTTATTGTCGTAAGCCCGCAATTCTTCCCACGATATATCGCCGGTCTTGCCGCCCACCGCAACTTCTTCCGCTGGGTGGAGTACTCGATTAGCTCATCGGTGATGATTGTCTTGATCGCTCAGGTCACCGGTATTACAGATATCACAGCTCTGATTGCAATCTTTGGCGTAAATGCATCGATGATTTTATTTGGTTGGCTGCAAGAGAAGTATGAAGAGCCAGGTAACGGCGGTTGGATTCCATTTATCTTTGGATGTATTGCAGGCATCGTTCCATGGCTTGCTCTTGTATTTTATGTATTTGCAATCGGTGGCGTCGGTGAAAACAAAGCGCCAGCATTTGTCTACTTCATTGTCTTGACCATCTTTATCTTCTTTAACTCATTCGCCCTCGTGCAGTGGTTGCAATATAAGAAGGTTGGAAAATGGTCAGATTATCTTCGCGGGGAGCGCACCTACATCACTCTCTCTCTGATTGCTAAATCAGCCCTTGCCTGGCAGATTTTTGCTAATACACTCATCCCTGTATAAA
>JBIIRQ010000109.1:0-3759 GCA_044341445.1 Candidatus Planktophila sp. | reverse complement strand
TCGTTGATCATGAGTCCGGCAATTGCATCTTCTCCAATTGTCACTGACCCTTCCGCAAAGGTCATAATTCCCGAATGATCATCACCAAGGCCCAGTTCGCGTGCAGAACAGATCATTCCATTGGAAGTTTTTCCATACGTTTCACGAGCCCCGATTGCGAAATTGCCAGGAAGCACCGCACCGGGCAGGGCTGCAACGATGAAATCTCCGACAACGAAATTGGTAGCTCCACAGATGACGTAGCGCGTTGATCCTTCGCCACAATCAAGACCGACGTATCGAACCGGCTTCTTAAATTCAGTGAGTTCCTCAATGCTCAAGACCTTTGCAAAGACCAGTGGCCCAGTGAGATCAGCTCCTTGCTTGATAATCTCTTCAACTTCAAATCCAACTCGAATAAGGCCATCTGAAATCTGCTCTGGAGTTATTGCTGCTGGAATCTCAACAAATTCATTGATCCACGATAAAGGTGCGCGCATTTAGAGTCCTACTCCAAACTGACGAGTAAATCGAAGATCGCCTTCCACAATGTCATGCATATCGGTGATTCCATGGCGGACCATCAGCGTGCGTTCAAGGCCCATTCCGAATGCAAAACCTGAATAGAGATCTGTATCAATACCGCAAGTTGCAAGAACTCGCGGATTCACCATTCCACATCCACCCCACTCGATCCAACGATCATTGAAGAAGATATCTACTTCAGCACTTGGTTCGGTGAAGGGAAAGAACGAAGGACGCAGACGCGTTTTAACATCGGCACCGAACATATGACGTGCAAAGTTATCGAGAGTTCCTTTGAGGTGAGCCATGGTGATGCCCTTATCGATGACCAATCCCTCTACCTGGTGAAAGACTGGAGAATGTGTTGCATCGAGTTCATCTGCTCTAAACGTTCGTCCTGGGCAAATGACGTAGATAGGAGGTTCATTTTCCAACATTGTCCGAATCTGAACCGGTGATGTGTGAGTACGCAAGACGATTCCAGATTCCACTGGTTCGATAAAGAAAGTGTCCTGCATAGTGCGTGCTGGATGATCGGCTGGGATATTGAGCGCGTCGAAGTTGAGCCAACCCGATTCCAGCTCTGGTCCTTCGGCGACAGAGAATCCTTGCTCAATAAAGAAATCGGAAATCTCATTCTTGATAATTGTGATGGGGTGTAAACCACCCTTATGTGATCGTGATGCAGGCAAGGTGATATCGACGACCTCATCGCGAAGAACTCTTTCATCTTGTTCGCGCTCTAACTTTGCTATCGCTTCGTCCAGAGCAGCTGCTATTGCTGCCTTTGCTTCACCGATGATTTTTCCAACCGATGCCTTTTGATCGGCGGCAAGTGATCCGAGTGATCGACTGGCCAGAGCTATGGGTGACTTATCTCCCGCGTGGGCCAGCCGCGCATCTTTGAGCGAATCTAAATCCCGGGCTGCCGCGAAAGCGCTCCGCGCCTGATCGACCCACTGTGCAACCTCGCCCTGATTCATGGCCCTTATTCTAACCGCGAGACGACTGAGAAAGCGTGAACATTACTATCGAAGCCGCGGCTGAAAGATTTAAGCTCTCGGCTTGTCCTGACATAGGAATCGCAACAGTACGGGCGTTGATTGCTAGTTGATTGGTACTAGTTCCTGCTCCTTCATTTCCAAATATTGCGATACACGGCGCTGAAGAGCGGAAATTTACAATTGACTCACTGGCATGCGATGACAGGACGATGCATTCCGCATTATCCATGTGGGCTATGAGTTCTTTTAATTCGAGTGCTTCAAAGACGGGAATATGCCAGAGAGAACCAGCCGTTGATCGAACAACCTTAGGAGAATACATATCGACGCTGCCAGGAGATGTAATGACCGCTCTCGCGCCGAAGGCATCTGCGGATCTGAGTATCGTTCCTGCATTACCCGGATCTTGAATCCGA
Source organism: Candidatus Planktophila sp. (assembly GCA_044341445.1). GTDB lineage: Bacteria > Actinomycetota > Actinomycetes > Nanopelagicales > Nanopelagicaceae > Planktophila. Next base: position 1,835 of record JBIIRQ010000109.1, on the reverse strand, counting down.
TCAAGATAGATTACAAATGATTCTGGGGTGACGTTGAGTTCGGTAAGCGAATACGCAGGAATCGAACAGACCATGAGAATTCCCTGGGGTGTTACAGTCGATGCCATCTCCTGCATTACGGCATCACTTACCTCAATAACATTGACCTCTGAAATATCTAGTTCGCCAATTCGAGTGGCACCGGCCGGGCTAAGATAAAGAGTCTCGATTGCAGGGCCAGATTGGGAAGTGAGCGCTTCACGTAAAGATTGAATACCTTCAGCTACAAAGAGGCCTGAATCGCTTCGCTCTTTACTTCCCCGTGAACCAATAAGAGCCTTCACTCGCCCAACATGCGGCGACTGAAGGCTCTCAATCATTGGATTGATTGTTACTTGTTCAGATTACGCTGAGACAAGGCTCTTGCGAGCAAGATCAACGAGGGTTTTGAAGGTTGCTGGATCATTGATCGCGATATCTGAAAGTACGCGACGATCAACTTCAACTCCTGCTGCCTTGAGTCCCTGAATAAAGCGGTTGTAGGTCATTCCGTTTTCACGGGATGCTGCATTGATGCGCTGAATCCAGAGCTGACGGAAATCGCCTTTCTTATCCTTGCGATCATTGAACGCATAAACCATTGAGTGCGTAACTTGCTCTTTCGCCTTTGTGAAAAGACGTGAGCGCTGGCCACGATAACCTGCGGCACGCTCGAGAGTTGTACGACGCTTCTTCGCTGCGTGGACACCACGTTTGACTCTTGCCATTTAGCGCACTCTCCTTACTTCAAACCAAGCATGCGCTTGGCTGTCATTGTGACGGTTGGCTTTGCTGACTGCTCTTGGCTAAGACGACGAGTGACACGTGAAGACTTGCGCTCCAAAAGGTGGCGCTTTCCTGCACGCTCATGCATGATCTTTCCTGAACCTGTGACGCGGAAGGTCTTCTTCGCACCACTATGGGTTTTCATCTTTGGCATTGCTGTCTCCTGTGCCTACTCGGTTTCTCTACTTCTCAACTTCTTGTTTTGCCTTCTCAGCAGCTGCTCGAGCTGCCTTCTGTTCTGCTACTGCTTCGGTCTTCTTTTTCGTCGGACCTAATACCATCGTCATATTTCGTCCCTCTTGCTTTGGGGCGAACTCAACGAAACCATGTTCTGTCACATCTTCTGCAAGACGCTGTAGTAACTTAAAGCCCATCTCCGGACGAGTTTGCTCACGACCACGAAATTTCATCGTGATCTTCACCTTGTCGCCACCTTTGAGGAACTTCTCGATTGCGTTTTTCTTTGTTTCGTAATCGTGAGTTTCGATCTTGGGTGTCAATCGCACTTCCTTCACCACAATGTGGGTCTGGTTCTGACGAGCCTCTCGCGCCTTCTGTGCTGCTTCATACTTGAACTTTCCAAAGTCCATGATTTTGCAAACAGGTGGATTAGCCTCTGGTGCGATCTCAACTAAGTCGAGTCCGATCTCATCGGCCATTGCAAGCGCTACTTCGATATCTACTACTCCAACTTGTTCACCGGTGTAATTGATGAGACGAATTTGAGGTGTGCGGATTCGATCATTGATGCGCGGTTCAGTGGTGATTTCTGCTCCTTCGTTTGGCTTTGCTTGCTGTTGTAACGAAGCCGCCGCGCAAGGACACCGCAGACAGTGAAGTGTGGGTAGCCCCACGGCTCAATGAGCCTTCTTCATCCGACATAACCAACACTCGCAGAACGAGAGAGGTGGGAGCGGTGAGCTCCTCTTGCAGCAACTTTCGTCACTGGTCTGTGCGTAAGAGTACCTGAGGGGTGGGTGAAAGTGAAAATTACGGTTGGGATCCAGCGAGATCCACGCGTGCATCGGGGG
>JBIIRQ010000110.1:0-3759 GCA_044341445.1 Candidatus Planktophila sp. | reverse complement strand
GGATTGAGAACTTCGACAGTTTTTCCGCCGTAGATCGTGATGATGTCACTTGGCCTAGTTGCGTTATCACTGATCATATTTTCTGCCAAGGGAGCCCACGCATCGATTGCAATCGGTAATTTAAGTACTGCTATTGCAAGAACGGCTGCACAGACTGCTGCGGCACCGCTCATATCAGATTTCATCGCCTCCATACCGAGTGCGGGCTTAAGGGCAAGTCCACCGCTATCAAAGGTGATTCCCTTGCCGACAAATGCGTACTTCTTTACCGCCTTAACTTTTCCGGTAGGCGTATAAGAAATACGAACTAAGCGCGGAGGATTGGCTGACCCTTGACCTACCGCTGTAATCCCACCATACCCCTTACTTTTAAGGGCCGATTCGGTCATCACTGTGATCGAGAGTCCCGCTCGTGCTCCGCCAGCTGCCTTTACTTCATCAACCATGCGAGCAGCGAAAGTGGACGGGTTGAGATGGCTTGGGGGAGTGTTAATTAAGTTACGGGCTAGGTGCGTGTACGCAGCGATTACAGACGCTTGATTGGCAACGTCTTTGTACTCAGCCTTCGACGCGTTCGGAGTATAGATTCTTGCCGCAGCTAGTGGTGAGGTACTTGTTGCCGACTCATCGCTGCGAAATTCATTAAAGAGATACGCGCCAAGGCCAGCGCCTTGCGATACTGCGGCGACGTCTTGGATCCCGCGAACCGGTAGAGCAAATGTGGCAGATCTTTGATTGGTGAGAACTCTAGCCGCAGCACCTGCAGCTCGTCGCAGCGTTTCATGCCCGTACTGCTGCGATGCTTTACCAAGACCGGTAAATACTAAAAGTCGTACTGTGTTTCCTGGAATTTTAATGACTTCGTCAGCTTTTCCAGTCGCACCTAGATCTGTCAAAATTTCTTCTAGGGTCTTTGTATCCAGTGCTAGCTCCCCAGATTCAATGACTAGGGAAGCCTTGGCACCCTTGCGTGCGGGTGCACCTTGCGCCAGACCAACAACAAGAATGTCATCTTTGAGTGCGGAGGTGAGTGAGAGAGCGGTCATAGTTGAAGTCACAGATGCCTTTCAAAGATACGGAGTTTTCTGGGCTGGATTCCAAGCCCCCTAAGTGTAGGTTGATGGGATGAAAAATTCACCTTTGCATAGTCGCCACCTTGATCTCAAGGCGAAGATGGCTGACTTTGGTGGCTGGTTAATGCCCATTGAGTATCCAGCCTCAGGTGTCCTTGCTGAGCACGCAGCCGTACGTGAACGGGTTGGACTCTTTGATGTTTCACACCTGGGAAAGGCGAGCGTTAAGGGTATTGGCTCTTTAGATTTTCTCAACAGCATGTTCTCCAACGATCTCAATCGAATTTCTGATGGTCATGCTCAGTACACCCTTCTCTGTAATCCGGAAGGGGGAGTTATCGATGATGTGATTATCTACCGCAAGAGTGAAACTGATTTTTTCCTCGTTCCTAACGCATCGAACACTCATGAGGTAGTAAGGAATTTGCAATCACATGCACCAGATTCTGTCACCATTGAGAATCTTCATGAAGATTTTGGAGTCATTGCACTACAGGGCCCGCTCTCAGCAATCGTGCTCAAGAATTTAGGCGTCTCCTACGATATGGATTACATGGCATTTTCAGAAATCACAATTGCAACGATGCCCGCAATTCTTTGCCGCACGGGCTACACAGGCGAGTACGGTTTTGAGATCATTCCATTGCGGGCTGATGTTGCCGCAATCTGGGATTTGCTTACCGAAAACGTTCTCAAAGCTGAAGGTTTAGTCTGCGGTCTTGGAGCGCGAGATACGTTAAGAACTGAGATGGGTTATCCGCTACATGGCCATGAACTTTCTCTCTCTATCTCGCCAGTGCAAGCAAGTGCGACCTGGGCGATCGGATGGAAGAAGGGCGCTTTCCAAGGAAGTGATGCCCTCACTGCAGAGAAAAGTGTTGGTCCCACACGACGCCTTCGCGCTCTGCGATCTAATGACCGAGGAATTCCACGGCCAGAGATGATCGTGGCTGATGTAGCCGGATCAACCATTGGCGTTGTTACCAGCGGAACATTCTCTCCAACCTTGCGAGTAGGAATTGCCCTTGCGTTGGTGGATTCGTCTTATTCAATCGGAGACGAAGTCGCTATAGATATCCGAGGACGACAGAGCGTTGCAACGATCGTTGATTTGCCCTTTGTGCCATCACGAGTGCGAGGAACTCAACCTTAACTTCTCGCTCCTGATTTAAATTCAATGGGAGAGACAAAGGCCGCTTTGAAATGACAGCGGCGCAAGGCATGGAGAAATGGCGTTGCGGTAACTGCGATCAATACTGATGTAAGAATCGCTCGGGGCACATCCCATGCCATAGAAGATGCAAAGTGGAAAGTAATGAAGCGCGCTATGTTCTCACTTAAGGGACCACCTGGAATGTATGACAATTCGGTGCTGCGACCTAGGACCCAGGGCCAAAACTGTAGATCCATGAGTAATCCGAATACGAATGAGGCAAAGATGCCCATCACGATAAGCATCGCCTTCTCCGATAATCCGCGAATTTCTCGTCGCCCAATTTTCTGAGGAAGGAGACCAGCGAGTAATCCGATCCAACCTGCAGCAAAGATTTGATAAGGCAACCAAGGTCCAACGCCTCCTGTAATCAGCGCTGAGGATGTCATCGAGGTGACTCCGAGTAAAAATCCCCACGAGGCACCAAACACCCGCGCCGCAACAATGAGAGCAAACCAAATTGGTTCAAGTCCTGCAGCGCCTGCACCTAATGGTCGCAACAGAGTAATGAATGCACTCATGACGCCAAGTAAAGCAATTGACTTTGCATCAATCGAACCGATCCCAATTTCTGAAATGAGGAGAAATGCTGATGCAGCGATTGCCACCGCGAAGATCCAGTGAAGATTTCCGGTGTAGAAAAATGGCCAGATAAAACCAAGCAGGGCAATCGCTGATGTCATTGTTAATACGATTCTGGATTGCAGCGAGAGTCGATAAATATCGGGAGTTCTCTTCATCGCGCTGAATCCTCGCCCGTTACAGCCGAGATTCCCTTTAACGCTTGCTTCACAGTGAGCCATGGGGCTGGCGACATTACTTTGGCCACTTGTGGCGCAAAGGCAGGTGAGGAGAGAAGAACATCAATAGTGTGGCCATCGGCGACGACATCACCGTCTGCAATAAAGACAACTCGATCAGCAGCCTCTGCCACTAGCTCAACATCATGTGTGGCAATCAGTACGCACTTGCCGAGGTTTCTTGCGTAGGAGATAAGGGTGTCCACAAGAATAGTTTTGGCTTGGTAATCAAGTCCCCGTGTGGGTTCATCCATGATCAAGATATCTGGGGCGCTGCAGAGAATAATCGCGAGAACTAATGAAAGACGCTGACCTTCAGATAAATCTCGTGGATGAGAATCGGGGCTCACAGTTGGCAGCAACCTCGAGAGAAATTCCATCGTGGCACCTTCTGGTAATCCGTTATCTCGATCGCTGGCGCTGCACTCTTTGGCCACACTGGTATGAATGAGCAGGTCGCTCGGTTCTTGAGGGATGTATCCAATGCGAGAAAGGCGATTGCGGCCTTGCAGCTTTACCGGATCTTCTCCAAGCACGCGCACGATTCCAGAGCTAGGCGAGTGGTAACCGACGATGGATTTAAAGAGAGTGCTTTTGCCTGCGCCATTACGCCCCATCACTGCAGTAATTTCACCAGCACGGAAGTCGAGCGAGATATTTCGAAGTGCAGTTT
>JBIIRQ010000107.1:0-3794 GCA_044341445.1 Candidatus Planktophila sp. | reverse complement strand
GATGAATCACTGCGCCCAATGGGACGCTCAACAAGTGGTGTGATCGGTATGAAGTTCCGTGCTGGCGATGAACTCTTATCAATGTCACGGATTAATTCAAGCAACGCGCAATCTTTTGTCTTTACCGCAACCGATGGTGGCTATGGGAAGAAAACTCCGATTGATGAATACCGCCTGCAAGGCCGCGGTGGTATAGGAATTAAGGCAGCAAAGATTGATGAAAGTTCACGAGGTTCACTCGTCAGCGCACTTGTGATTTCAGATAGCGATGAAGTACTCGCGATTACATCTGGCGGCACAGTGATGCGCACACCGGCGGCAGAGGTCCGCCAGACCGGTCGCGATTCCATGGGGGTACGCCTTGTCAATCTTGATGAAGGGGTTAGCCTGCTTTCAGTAACTCGCAACGGGGAAGATGAGATTTCTGAGGAAAAGCAGTAGTCTTCACGCCTGTAGTTATAGGGGCCGTTTTGGCGACTTGATCAATTTCAAGTAACCTTGCGTTTTCCGCATCGATTCACACGATCGCTTGCGGGCCTATAGCTCAGCCTGGTTAGAGCGCTTCCCTGATAAGGAAGAGGTCGGTGGTTCAAGTCCACCTAGGCCCACCCGTTCTAATACGGGGACCTAGCTCAATTGGTAGAGCACCGCCTTTGCAAGGCGGGGGTTAGGGGTTCGATTCCCCTGGTCTCCACTTTACAGATTAAAAATCTGCGCGAATTGATAGTAAAGCGGAATACCAACAATTAAGTTAAATGGAAATGTAATTCCCACACTGGCAGATAGAGCAACTGAAAGATTTGCCTGAGGAAGCGCGATCGATACTGCAGCAGGTGCGGCAATGTATGACGCGCTCGCACAGAGAACTCCCAAAACCGTTGCGCCACCGATTGATAATCCGATTGCGCTAGCTGCGCCCACACCAATAAGTCCGCCAATAATCGGAAAGATTAACGCGAAGATTCCAAGCGGAAGTCCCACCTTCTTTACTTCATGGAAGTTACTTCCTGCAGAGTAACCAAGATGCAATAAGAAGAGAGCGAGAAAGCCCGCTAATAAATCAATAAAGAACGGTTGCACATTTTCATACCCTGACTGCGATGTAAGAAAACCAATAACCATTCCGCCAAGAAGAATGAGCACTGTTTTGCCGAGAACAACCTCCCGCAAAGTAGTTGCCCACTTCACATCTGGATGTGAGACAGATGAGCTAGCCAAGAAAATACCAACAATTAATCCTGGAACTTCCAATAGTGTTAAAAGGGCTGGCGCATAACCTTCCACAAAAATTGAATTACTCTCCATAAATAGGAGCGCGGCAGAGAAGGTAACTAGAGATGTCGATCCGTAATGGGCAGCCAGTGATCCTCTATCGATATCTGAGAGAGCTCTAATTAATCGCAGCGAATAGAAAGCCAGCACCGGAATAACAACACCGCAGAGAAGGGTGACCAACCCCGGAGTGAGGATTTGGGTAAAGCCAACTGATTTAAGGGAATGCCCGCCCTTAAGACCGATACCAAAGAGGAGGTAGATCGAAATAAATTGATAGACCGAGTCAGGGAGCTTCAAATTGCTCTTTGCCCGCGATGCGATAAAGCCAAAGATAAAGGCGAGAACACCAACGGAGGTGATATTTGCCTGTGCGATCGACCATGCGCTCATGGAAGAATAATACATGATATCTATTGCATGTATCAAATTACATGTATAATAATCGTATGTCAGCTACTGAACAAGGTTCATGGACCTTTCTCTCAAACCATGGCCACATTTTGATCCGCATCGCCCAGAACCCCGACCTGAAAGTCGCGGAGATTGCAACAGCAATCGGCATCACAGAGCGAAGCACACTCTCAATCCTGAGTGACCTAGAAGAGACCGGTTACATCTCGGTTGAACGAATCGGTCGGCGCAATAGATACACAGTTAATCCGAAGAAGAAGTTTAGACACCCAAGTGAGGCCTCACATTCCATTGGGGAGTTAATTGAGATCTTCGTAGAGTGAATTATGAAATTAGACGAGATCAAGGATAAGATTTCACTCAATGTATTCTTTTCAAATAATCCACCACACCTTTCGTAGATAGGCCATAAAAATGACAACAACAACACTGCATACAAACCTAGGCGATATCGTTATTGAGATGTTTGAACATCAAGCGCCAAAGACAGTCGCAAACTTTGTAGGACTTGCAACTGGCACTAAGGAGTACACAGATATGTCATCAGGGGCTAAGAAGACAGGAAACTTCTACGACGGTCTTATCTTCCACCGCGTCATTGATGGATTCATGATTCAAGGTGGCTGCCCAATGGGTAAAGGTTTCGGAGACCCAGGGTATAAATTCGAAGATGAATTTCACGGCGAACTCTCTTTTGATCGCCCATACATCCTAGCGATGGCTAACTCTGGACCAAACACAAATGGTTCACAATTCTTTATCACCGTTGGCCCAACACCACACCTCAACCGCAAACATACAATTTTCGGTGAAGTAAAAGATGCTGCAAGCCAGGCTGTTGTAGATGCAATCGCAACAACAAAAACTGGTCAAGGAGATAAGCCAGTCAAAGATGTTGTTATCAATAGCGTCACCGTTGCATAAGTAGCTCAACATGAAGGCTTATCGTTCTGGAACTTTAAGCCTCATCACAGTTATCACCGCCTTCTTTCTCTGGCAGAAAATTGATCCGCTACTCATTAACAACTTCTTATTGCCTCCTCTGGCAGAGATGCAAAGTTACGGGGAGTGGTATCGCCTCTTTACCGTTGCACTGATGCATGATCAGGTAAGTGATATTCCGTATCACTTAGCATTTAATATGTTGGCGCTACATTCACTCGGTACACAGATTGAGAGCGTTCTTGGTAGAACGCGATTCTTTGCGATCTTCTTCTTCTCCCTTCTTACCGGTTCACTGACATCGGCATACTTTCTCCCCTTTAACGGTTACTCGATCGGCGTATCCGGAGCGGTCTTCGGCCTCTTTGGAGCAATCCTGGTGATGGGCAGGCGCTACGGCGTTGGAATGCGCGCCGTACTCGTCACCGTCGGAATCAACCTTGCTATTGGATTTACCATCCCAGGAATTGATTGGAGGGCCCATGTCGGGGGCCTTATCGGCGGAGCTGCGATCGCTAGGCTGCTTATCCACAAGTGAACCCACAGGTGTGGATGAATTACATCAGTGTAATTTAACCCTTAAATCTGATGACGGTTCGAAGATTTCCCCGCCAGTGAGCAATTGCATCTGGAACTTCTTCCGGGGTGATGATGCGATCTACAAGGCCCTTTGTCTTAACTTCACCCGATGAAAGCATTTTAATTACTGCGGGCCATTTACCCTTCGAATTTGTATGACCAGAGAGCCGAATATTTCGTAAAACAACATCTGCAATGGGGAATTTATCAGCATACTCCGAGCTAAATCCATAACATATTACTTGCCCAGAATTTTTCACACCACTAATTGCTGTGGCAATACTTTCAGTATTTCCGACTGAATCAATACTCAAATCTGCCGATGCTTTGACTACCTCTGCCCCCGATACAACAGAAATTTTCTTGCTGATACTAGTAAAGAGGGCGCGACGTTTTTCATCCCGCAGAGATACCTCAACTCGCGCAGCGCCCAAAGCTATTGCGCACGATGCAAATGCTACGGCGGCTAAACCTTGCCCAACAACTAAAATTCGCTGGTCCTTGATCGTCGCCTTTGAATCTAACAAGGCGCCAAATGGAATGACAAACGGTTCCGTAACTACTGATTCTTCAAATGATAAGTGATC
>JBIIRQ010000106.1:0-3822 GCA_044341445.1 Candidatus Planktophila sp. | reverse complement strand
TTGAAACGCGTGGGGAAGTTACACTTCCTGCCTATCGCGGCGACGCCGTTAATGATCTTGAATTTACCGAAAGTGCGCGCACCCCTAATCCGCAACGACTGGTAGATGTCTACAACACATCGGCGGCAACCTTGAACTTAGTTCGTGCATTTACTCAAGGTGGATTCGCTGATCTTCGACGTGTACACGAGTGGAATAAAGGGTTTATCCGTGATTCCAGCGTGGGTGATCGCTACGACGCCATGGCAAAAGAGATCGACCGCGCCTTAAGCTTTATGAAATCTGCAGGAGTAGATCCTGAGTCATTTAAGAGTGTAGATTTTTACTCAAGTCACGAAGCGCTTATTCTTGAATACGAAAAGGCGCTCACCCGCATTGATTCTCGTACTGGAAATCCTTATGACGTTTCAGCGCACTTCCTCTGGATTGGTGAGCGCACTCGCCAATTAGATGGCGCTCATGTGGACTTTGCATCAAAGATTACAAATCCAATCGGTGTCAAACTTGGTCCAAAATCAACTGTTGATGATGCACTTCGACTGATTGATCGCCTTGATCCCAATCGTGAACCAGGTCGCTTAACATTTATTACGCGTATGGGTGCTGGAAAGATTCGCGAATCACTCCCAGCTCTAGTAGATGGTGTCACGAAATCAGGTGCTCAAGTTCTCTGGGTCTGTGATCCAATGCACGGAAATACATTTGAGACTGCAACAGGCTATAAAACTCGCCAATTCGATGATGTGATGGATGAAGTCAAGGGATTCTTTGAGGTTCATAAATCGCTAGGAACTCACCCAGGTGGTATCCATATCGAACTTACCGGTGATGACGTTACAGAATGCCTTGGCGGAGGAGAAAAGATATCCGAATCAGACCTTGCCTCCCGTTATGAAAGTGCATGCGATCCACGTTTGAATCACTCTCAATCACTCGAGTTGGCATTTCTTGTCGCTGAAATGCTGCGTGATCGTTAACGATCAAGGTATGTCGCTCCAGATTGCATCACTCAAGACCCCCATCGGGACACTAAATCTGATCGCCGATGGTGAGCTTCTCCTTGGTGCTAATTTCTCGTCGATTAAAGCGCTGAAAGAAAGTGTGGATCAGAGATATCTAGGGTCTGAATTTACATCTGTGAAAAAGATTCCAGGCATCTCACCGCTTATCAATGATTACTTTGCCGGAGATCTCACCGCATTGAATACAATTAAGGTGAGCCAACCTGGGGGAGTGTTCTCACAGGCTGCCTGGAAATCAATGAGAAAAATTCGCGTGGGTACAGTGATTTCGTACGCACAATTAGCTGAAAAAGCAGGAAGCCCAAAGGCGGTACGTGCAGCTGGTAGCGCATGTGCTAAGAATGCAATTGTTCTCGTTGTGCCATGTCACCGAATCGTTAAAACTGGTGGAGATCTAGGTAACTATGCCTACGGTGTAAATAAGAAACTATGGCTCTTACGCCACGAGGGACTTCAATAAGATTTCAATTGCCTGATCACATTGCGCGTCATCAAAATCTCGATGAGTGACAAGGCGTGCAAAGTGAGGACCAAGTGCGCCGATAAGTAGTCCTTTGCTCTTGGTGCGATCGGCAAGTTCGGCGGCGGTAATGCCCAATGCTTTGAGATTTAACCCGACAATATTTGTATGCACTGTCAGAGGGTCGATCAGGGAAGAGTCGATCGTGGCAATAGCAATAGCCAGAGATTGAGCACGACGATGATCATGGGCAAGGTCCTGTAGATGATGGGTTACTGCGTAATCTGCAGCGGCTGCGAGAATTCCCACCTGGCGCATCCCTGCGCCGTAACGCTTGCGCCATACACGTGCTGAGTCGATTCGTTCTCTAGTTGATAACGCCATTGAACCGATGGGAGCACCTAACCCTTTAGAGAAACAGACGCTGATTGTGTCGGCATACCTGCCATATTCGGCGAGTGATACACCGCTTGCAATATGCGCATTCCAAATGCGTGCGCCATCAAGATGGATTGCTATACCGCGGCTCTGCGCACCTTCATAGAGCTCTTTGATTTTTTCGATTGGTTGAACAGTGCCACCACCAAAGTTATGTGTATTTTCAATTGCAATTGCAGCTGTCGATACAAGGTAGGGGCCAGCGTGAGGCGTTGCGATGTCCAGCGGTTGATCTGGGTGCAGTAAGCCAAAAGGTGCCTGCCATGTTCGTGTTGTGATTCCAGAAAATGTCGCAGCCGCCCCTAACTCTGCCCGCACAACATGAGAACTGACCTCTGCCAGAATCTCTTGCCCTGGTTGCACAAGGTTGCGCATCATTAATTGATTTGCGAGCGATCCAGTAGGGGTAAAGAGTCCTGCCTCTTTTCCGAAGAGCGTAGCGACTCTTTCTTCAAGGGCGTTCACCGTAGGATCATCACCATAGACATCATCGCCGACTCGAGCACCTGCAATGACTTCACGCATCGGATCCGATGGCGCAGTGACGGTATCTGAACGTAGATCAATCATTGAGATGGCTCTTTAATGACGATGAGATACATAGAGATCAATAATAGAACACCACCGAGAATTACCTGTGGCGTCATGATTTCACGGCCAATCGTGATTGCAAAGAAAGCGGCAAAGACCACTTCCAGCGTCAGAATCACGGCGACTTTTGTTGGTTCGATATGTGCCTGCGCCCACGTCTGAATAATAAAACCTAGCGCAGTAGCAACAATCGCGGTGAAAAAGACCACTGCCCATACCTGGTTATCAGGAGGAGCTTGATATCCCTCGACTAATGCGAAGGTTCCGGTCAGCACAGTTACGGCAAAAAGTTGAACGATGGTCATCGCATAGACATCTCGTCCGGCGCTCCATTGACCGAGAGCGACAATGTGAGCAGCAAAAGCAATGGCACAGAGGAGTACAAGAAATTCTCCGAAACCCATAGCCCAGCCACGCAGAGATAGCAGCGCCAATCCAACGGTTGCAAGTGCTACGCAACCCCAGGTGAAGAGCGTGATTTTCTTTTTGAGAAAAAGAGCGGATATCAGTGGGGTAGCAACAACGTAAAGACCGGTGATAAATCCTGTAATTCCCGCATCGGTTCTAGCAAGTCCTTCAGTTTGCAGTATAAAACCTGCGCCAAGAAGTAGCCCTGCTAGAAAGCCTTTTATGAAGAGCTCTTTTGTTATCAGGCGAAAAATCATGGGACGTAAAACCAATAAAACAAGTGTGGCAATTGCAAATCGTGTGAAGAGGAAACTATTCACGCTCTGTCGTTCGATCGAATCTTTCATAATCACAAAGGCAAGACCCCAAGCAGCCGCCAGAGAAATCAAAGCGACAGGTGCCAGGCGCAAGCGATTGGCGCTACTTGTCGACATAGAAGAACCTACCCTTTGCGCAACTTCTTGAGCAGAGCGATCTCTTTTCCATGTTCAGGCTCCATACCGGGAGTCTCTAAAATGAGAGGTGCGTTAAGCACAGCAGGGTGAGCCAGCAATTCCTTAAATGGATCGACTCCAATAAATCCTTCACCGATATTTTGATGGCGATCCTTAAGGGCTCCGCATACATCCATCGAATCATTTGCATGAATCAGTTGAATACGCTCGGCCCCTGCGACTTCGACCAAGAGATCAAGAGTCTGCTTCATTCCACCTTTGACTGCAATGTCATGGCCTGCTGCAAAGACATGACAGGTATCAAGACATATTCCAACTTTAGGGTGGTACTCCAGCGCCTTTAAGTAGTGTTCCAGATCTTCCAAGCGCTTCACAAGAGATTGACCTTGTCCCGCAGTTGGCTCGAGCAGTAGGTATGGTGCATCGTCGGTGAGCTCATTAAGAATTG
>JBIIRQ010000105.1:0-3873 GCA_044341445.1 Candidatus Planktophila sp. | reverse complement strand
TGGCTGCGTTTTGTCGCAGGTTGGATGGGCGATGAAAGAGTCTATTGCCAGGAGTTGAGTACCTTAAAAAGTACGGATATTACTTTAATTCCGTTAAGTCAATCGGATAGTGGTATAAAAATGGTGGTGATTCCAGTATCTGAAACAAAAGCAGTTGTAATTGAATCAAGGCGCGAAAATAAATTTTCTTGTCAAATGCCATCTGAACGAGATGGTGTGTTAGTTTATACATTTGATGCCACTTTAAGCCATGGAGAAGATTTTTTAAAACCCATCACGCCTGAAGGGAGAGTCATCGAATATAGTTCTAATTGTTTAGTTTCGGGAAACCCAAATTCAATTCTCTATAAAGGTCAGAAAGTTTCTGTTGATGGGATTACAATAGAAGTCATTGATAGTCTAAACTATGACCAAATTCGGATTTCGAAGAAAAACTGATTTCTTTAAGTAAAGTTGGAGCAGTGACCGCATCTACTATTTCACTCTCCTTCTACGTCCACATCCCGTACTGCATTAAGCGATGTGGTTATTGCGACTTCAACACCTACACACCTTCAGAACTTCAAGATGGCGCAACTCTTGAAGTTGTTTCAGGGGATTACATCGATTCAGTGCTTAAGGAACTTGAATTTGCACCGAAAGATCAGGTGCCAACAATCTTCTTTGGTGGCGGAACACCTTCGCTGATTCCACCCCACGACCTGGGCCGAGTAATTACTGCAATCAAAAATCGCAATGGCCTTACCGATGATTGTGAGATTACCCTTGAGGCTAACCCTGATTCTGTGACGGCAGAAAAGCTTGAAGGTTACTTTGCGGCAGGCTTTAACCGCATCTCGTTCGGCATGCAATCAACGTCCACCCATGTACTCAAAGTCTTAGATCGCACGCATGATCCAGAGAATGTGAAGCGTGCTGTTGACATGGCACGAGCAGCAGGCTTTCAATCAGTGAGCGTTGATTTGATTTATGGAACTCCGGGGGAGAGTCTTTCGGATTGGCAATCAACGGTAACGCAGGCACTTAATCTCGGTGTTGATCACATCAGCGCCTATGCGCTCATTATCGAAGAGGGAACGAAGTTAGCGGCACAGATTAAACGAGGCGATGTCGCATCTCCTGATGATGACTTAATGGCTGATATGTATCTCTATATTGATCAAGCATGTGGCTTTAAAGGTTTGAAATGGTATGAACTTTCTAACTGGGCAAAACCTGGCTTTGAATCACGACACAACATGGCATATTGGAAATCTGCAAACTGGTGGGGCTTAGGACCAGGCGCGCATTCACATATTGATCGAAAAAGATTCTGGAATGTAAAACATCCCACCGCATATAAGCAGCGGTTATCTGATGGTCTCTCACCGATTGCAGATTCAGAAGAACTCACAGATGAGATGCGAAAGAGTGAATACATCATGCTCTCAAGTCGCCTGCGCACAGGAATTGCAAAGCGAGCGTTGACAATTGCCCAATACGAGCGAATGGCTGATCACATTAAGTCGGATCGAATTATTGACACCTCAGATGCGCTAGTACTGACCGCAACTGGTCGCTTAATGGCTGATCGCATCGTGGCCGACCTGCTGGCCTAGCGTGGCTGTAGTACCTTTAGCCTTATGAGCACAGCACTTACCATCATCGTTGCATTTCTAGCCGTCGTCTTTGTTATCTCGGGGCTTTCTAAGGCTAGCGGTAACGAAAAAGGCCTTTCGGGCACACGCGATGTGAATGTTCCAGATAAGTTGGCACGCCTTATTGGTTTTATTGAAACAGCGTTGGCTCTCGGTCTGATCATCAGCATGAAGTGGAATTGGATGCTCTTCTTCCCACTGGTGGGTCTATGGATTGTCATGGCTGGTGCGGTCTATACGCACTTTAAGGCGAACAAGTTGCGCACAGCGATTCCAGCCTTCTTTTTGCTTACATTAATCTCAATCGCACTTGTACTAAATAAGTAAGCATCGCCATTCTGTTGATATGAGCACCTCAACCCGCCGCCTAGAGATTCTTAGGGCAATTGTTGATGAGTACGTTGCGACACAAGAACCTGTTGGTTCTAAAGCGATTGCAGACCGTCATGAACTTGGTGTTTCACCTGCAACTATTCGAAATGAGATGGCTTTACTTGAAGAAGAAGGACTGATCACTGCGCCTCACACCAGCGCTGGTCGTATACCGACAGATCGTGGCTATCGAGTATTCGTCGATAAGTTAGCTGAAGTTAAACCGTTGTCGGCGCCAGAGCGTCGTGCCATCGAATCTTTCCTAGAAGGCGCACTCGATCTTGACGATGTAGTGATGCGTACAGTTCGGTTGTTAGCAGATGTAACTAAACAAGTAGCAGTTGTGCAGTACCCATCAATTATGAAATCGCGAGTGCGCCACGTTGAAGTGGTGCCATTGACTCCATCTCGCATGATGATGATTTTGATTACCGATGCAGGGCGAGTAGAGCAGCGAGTGATCGAACTGACTCGAGATGTGCCAGATGCCTTTATCGCTAGTATTCGCAGCCAGCTCAATAACGCCATGGCTGGACAATCATTGCCTGAGGTGGCAGATCGAATCTCAGGAATTATCGAGGGATATGGTGCTACCGATCGTCGCGATGTCTCATTGATTATCTCTGCAGTAATCGAAATGGCGATTGAACGCGCAGAAGAGAAAGTAGTTTTGGCGGGCACGGCCAATCTTGCTCGCTTTAGTGATGATTTCCAGATGACCATGCATCCAGTTCTTGAAGCACTGGAAGAGCAAGTCGTATTACTACGCCTCTTGGGAGATGCCGCCGATACCGTCAAGGTGCGAATTGGTTCTGAACAGAGTGAAAAGAATTTGAAATCAACATCCCTTGTCACTGTTGGTTATGGTGACGTCTTTGGTGAAAGTGGAGCATCTCTTGGCGCACTCGGGATTCTTGGGCCCACGCGCATGGATTACGCTGGGTCAATGGCAGCTGTTGGCGCAGTTGCGCGCTATGTCGGTCGATTTATCTCAGAGGGAAGCTATAAGTAATGTCAGATATGTACGGACTGTTGGGTGTATCGCGCGATGCTTCCGCCGATGAAATTAAAAAGGCGTATCGAAAGATTGCCCGCGAACTTCATCCGGATGTGAATCCTGATCCAGCGGTGCAGGATAAATTCAAAGAGGTTACTGCCGCCTACGAAGTATTAAGTGATCCACAAAAGCGTCAGCAGTACGACATGGGTGGTCAGGGATTTGGTGGCGGCTTCGGTGGTGGATTCGGTGGCGGTGGCTTTAGCGACATCATGGATGCTTTCTTTGGGGGCGGTGGAAATCGCGGCCCACGCCCACGCATGCGTCAAGGGCAAGATGCACTGATTCGCGTACAGGTCACTCTGGCAGAGGCATGTTTTGGAACAGATCGCGAACTTGCTATTGAGAGCGCTGTTATCTGCACAACATGTAATGGAAACGGATGTGCTAATGGCAGTGCGCCATCTATGTGCCAGGTGTGTAAGGGGCGTGGTGAGACTCAGCAAATTCAAAAGTCTTTCCTAGGTCAAGTAATGACTTCGCGTGCCTGTGCACCATGTTCAGGTTTTGGAACAATTATTCAAGACCCATGTCGTGAATGCGCTGGCGAAGGACGAGTACGTGCACGCCAGAGCATTCCTGTAAAGATTCCAGCAGGGGTTGAAACCGGTAACCGTATGCAACTCGCAGGACGTGGTGAAGTAGGAGCAGGTGGCGGCCCAGCAGGAGATCTCTATGTAGAGATTGTCGTTGAGCCACACGAATTTCTGATTCGCGATGGTGACACCCTGCATATGGAAGTTGAGATTTCTTTTGCAGCAGCAGCGCTAGGAACAAAAATTACCGTTGATACCCTTGATGGCCAAT
>JBIIRQ010000104.1:0-3895 GCA_044341445.1 Candidatus Planktophila sp. | reverse complement strand
GACATCTTCGATAGAAAATGGATCGCTTGGATGATCTTGCGCCATACGAGAGTGAAAATACACTTGTAAGAGAACATCGCCGAGTTCTTCGCGCATACCAATGCGATCGCCTTCACCAAGCGCGTCGATGAATTCGTAAGACTCTTCGAGTAAGTACTTTACGAGAGACTCATGTGTCTGTTCTGCATCCCATGGACAACCTCCGGGAGAGCGAAGTCGATCCATGACTTCGGCTAAACGCAGAAGCTCAGACATCTTCGTTAAATAATCTATCGAGATTATTCAGCTGAAGGAGTTACAGCATCACCAGCAACAACAGCTGCGACGATCTGGCCTGACTCTGGATCCCACGTGCCATAACGCGGGTTTACTGCGATGTTCAGAGAATTTAGCTTGGTAACAAAGAGTTCTTGAACGCGCGTTTGCACCTCAGCCTCAGGAACACCAGTTTGGATTAGCGTTTGAACCATTTTTTCACTAATGATAATCCCGCGAAGATATGGCTCAAAGTCTTCCGGTGTGACTGCAGCCGACACAAGAGCAGAAGGAATCTGTTCTTCGCCACCGACTTGCTCAACAATTGCAGCACGACGTGCTGCGATCTCTGAGTTTGAAACTTCAATCTTGAGCTCTTCTCCCAGTACAGCAAACCCTTGGATCAACAGTTGGAATTGGAGCTGGTTACGAAGGAGATCTTCGCCGCTTTCAACCTTTTCCCGCTCTGCCAGAAGTGTGTCTACCTTTGCTTGAAGTTCTGCCGTGGTGATCTCGGTTTCACCGAAAGAGAGTGCAGAGTCAACATTGGAACAACCTGTAAGTAAAAGTCCAGTTGTAATTGCTAGCGCGGTCAGAATCTTCTTCACGGTTTTCTCTCTTTCGTCGATAACTCTTCCAGGGCCGTGGATATCCAGACCAGGAGAGAAGTATCCCCCATCTGCGGAGATAGATTTGACGGGCTCCACCCGCTGGGTTTGGGAATCGTGACCATCACGCTCTCGGTCGCGTTTTTATAGAGCGAGCCAGGATAGAGGCGGGTTAATCGCAACTGTTTAGATTCGGGTAGAGGTAACGGGGTGATACGCAGGAACTTGCCCGTTGATACCAACTCTGTGACACCGAGTGCCTTTGCTTGGGCTCGTAGCGCCGCGACTTTGAGTAGTACTTGGGCTTCTTCAGGTAACGGGCCGAAACGATCAACGAGTTCGCCTTCGATGGCATCTACATCTGATTGCGTTGCAACATCTGCAAGTCGGCGATAAAGATCAAGGCGAAGTCTTTCACCCGGGACATAATCAGCAGAGAGATGTGCGTTGACTGGTAACTCAACTTTGCACTCGTGGTTCTTTTCATCGGTAGCGATAATCCCGGCCTTGTAATCGTGTACCGCTTCGCCAACCATGCGCATATAAAGATCAAAGCCAACATCTGCGATATGACCTGATTGCTCGCCACCCAAAAGATTTCCTGCCCCACGAATCTCTAAATCTTTTAGTGCTACACGCATACCCGCACCAAGATCTGTATTTGTGGCAATGGTCTTAAGTCGGTCGAGCGCTACTTCAGAAAGTGGTTGATCTGCCGGGTATAGGAAGTACGCATATGCGCGTTCGCGCCCGCGGCCGACTCTTCCGCGCAATTGATGTAATTGAGAGAGCCCGAAGTTATCAGCGCGTTCAACAATTAGGGTATTTGCATTTGCAATATCGAGACCACTTTCCACAATTGTGGTGCAGACAAGAACATCAAAATCACGATTCCAAAATGCCAAAATCACATCTTCCAGCGCACCTTCACTCATCTGACCATGAGCAACGCGAATACGCGCCTCAGGAACAAGTTCTTGGATTTTTGCAGCAGCGCGATCGATTGATTCGACTCGATTGTGGAGATAGAAAATCTGCCCGTCACGCAATAGCTCGCGATGGATCGCTGCCTTAATCTGAGCATCATCTGTCGGGCCGACATAGGTCAAGATCGGATGGCGTTCTTCGGGTGGAGTTGTGATGGTAGACATTTCGCGGATACCCGTCACTGCCATCTCAAGTGTGCGCGGAATAGGCGTTGCAGACATGGCTAATACATCAACAGTTGTGCGCAGTTTCTTGAGCGATTCTTTCTGCTCGACACCAAAGCGTTGTTCTTCATCGACGATGACAAGACCTAGATCCTTAAAGACCACATCCTGTGAAAGTAAGCGATGGGTCCCGATAATTACATCAGCGCTGCCGTTTACAGTTTCATCGAGGATTATCTTCGTCTCCTTAGCGCTGTTAAAGCGAGAGAGACCGACAACCTTGATGGGAAATCCGGCATACCGCTCTGCAAAAGTCTTTGTATGTTGTTGGACAAGAAGTGTCGTCGGCACAAGGACAGCCACTTGCTTTCCATCTTGCACCGCTTTAAAGGCGGCGCGAATAGCTATTTCAGTCTTTCCGTATCCAACATCGCCACAGATAATGCGATCCATCGGATATGGGCGTTCCATATCTTGCTTCACATCTTCAATGGTGGAGAGCTGGTCCGGGGTTTCAATATATGAAAATGCATCTTCTAGCTCGCGTTGCCAAGGAGTATCTGGAGAGAATGCAAAGCCCGGAGCACTTGTGCGCGCTGCATATAGCCGGATGAGTTCGCCGGCAATCGCCTTAACGGCTTTACGGGCACGCCCCTTAGCCTTCTGCCATTCACCACTGCCGATTCGATGCACTGTTGGTGATTCACCGCCAATATATTTACTGACTTGTTCCAATGAATCTGTCGGAACAAAGATCCGATCTCCAGGCTGACCCCGCTTGGCAGATGCGTATTCAATAATCAGATACTCGCGCGTGACGCTATTGACGGTGCGTGCTGTCATCTCAATGTAGCGGCCGATTCCGTGTTGCTCGTGGACTATAAAATCTCCTGCTTTAAGTTCTAGTGGATCAACTGCCTGCTTACGCTTTGACGGCATCTTTGCGCTATCACGCCCACTTGATTTACTGCCAGAGAGATCACGTTCGGTAACAAAGAGAACTCCAGAATCCTCCGATGAGAATCCGTGAGCAATCGTTGATTGGTAGAGATGAATGGCACCTTTTGTGGGAGCGGCGCTGAGTTCTTGCATGATCTGTACTGGTAGATCTGCCGAACGAAAGATTCCGGCATATCGCTCGATCATTCCGTGCCCTGAGGCTGAAAAAATCACGCTGTGATGGCTAGCGAGCCCTTCGCGGAGTAACTCAATCGCACGTTCGCTATCACCGCGCATCGGTTCAATTGCGACAAGGTCAAGAAACCTTGCACTCTCATCAAGGTCGCTACCAAAGCTGTTAAGCGACCTGGTGGCAAGACCTGCCTGCAAAATTACCGCGTGTAGCTCGTCCCAATCAAGATAGGTCGTTGCCTCAACAGGAAGTGGCGCAGATGCTCCAATCGCAGCACTTGACCACGCGGCTTGAAAAAATTCATCATTTGTTGCAATCAGGTCCGCGGTACGAGATTTAATCCGTTCGTCATCGATGAAAAATACTTCACTGTGATCAGGCATGCGAGAGTTAATCGTTTCAAGCTCTTCGATCAACATCGGAATAAGTGATTCCATTCCATCACATGAAATTCCTTCTGCAATCTTTCCTAATATTTCAGAGGCAGAGGGATATTTGTTCTGCAGCTCTGCGGCGC
This sequence comes from Candidatus Planktophila sp., assembly GCA_044341445.1. Classification (GTDB taxonomy): domain Bacteria; phylum Actinomycetota; class Actinomycetes; order Nanopelagicales; family Nanopelagicaceae; genus Planktophila. The sequence goes on along the minus strand of JBIIRQ010000104.1, from coordinate 232 downwards.
GCAATTGAATTTCAGGAGTAAGGGTGAATTCGCGGCAAGGAAGAATTTCGATTTTCTCGGTGACCGGAGTTTGTGTGCGTTGATCTGCCACGTCAAAGTACTTCAGATCCTCAATCTCATCACCGAAGAAATCAATACGAATTGGGTGAACGGCGAGCGGGAAGAAGACGTCGACAATTCCACCACGCACTGCAAACTCTCCCCGTCTTTCAACGAGATCAGTGCGTGTGTA
>JBIIRQ010000103.1:0-3923 GCA_044341445.1 Candidatus Planktophila sp. | reverse complement strand
CGCATCGGTCGATGAAGGTGGTTGGCAAGCAGTCTCCTCATCTGCCACTGCCTTTGAGGGTTATCCAGTTCCACGCGCGTTAACAAAGCAAGAGATTTCAGGACTCGTTTCTGATTTTGCAGCAGCGGCTCAACGCGCAGTCGCAGTTGGTTTTGATGTTATTGAAATTCACGCCGCACACGGATACTTGCTCCACCAGTTCTACTCCCCCATCATGAATCAACGTACTGATGAATATGGTGGCAGCTTTGAAAATCGCACCCGTTTCTTACTCGAGGTGACGACAGCTGTTCGTGCCGTCATCGGTGAGCAAACCCCGTTATTTGTCCGAATCTCTGCCACCGATTGGGCTGATTCGGGGTGGAACCCGATTGACTCTGTTGAGCTATGCATCAAGCTCAAAGCGCTGGGCGTCGATCTCATAGATGTTTCAAGCGGTGGCGCTATACATAATGCAAAGATTGAACCGAAGCCTGGATTCCAAGTTCCATTTGCAACAGCAATCAAAACAGAGGCGGCGATACTAACTGCTGCAGTCGGGATGATCACCGAAGCAGAGCAGGCCGAACATATCGTTGCAACAGGTGAGGCTGATGCAGTATTTCTTGCTAGGGCAATGTTACGGAATCCCCGCTGGGCCCTAGATGCTGCCAACATTCTTGACGTCGATGTGGAGTGGCCACAACCGCTCCGCGCTGGCAAAATAGTGAAGTGATTTTAAAAAGACCTCAACGCTTCATTGGCATTATTGCGGCAGCAAGTACCGCCATTTCACTTCTGGCTATTGCACCCGCGCAATCAACTGTTCCAGAGTTAGCAATCACGACAATTGACTCACCACGTAGCAAAGTATCTGCATCAAATGGTGAACGTGGGGCGGCACTTGCAGTCATGGCCGATGGACGATTGTTATTGGGTGGTGGATCAAATGGGTCCTCACTCTTTATCTACGATCCTGTCAAGAAAAGCACAGTCCTGGCAGGGCGTGCGATCAAGGCAGCAGAGCGCTTTAACGATTCACGTCTTGCAATTACAGATATCGGAATTCTTAGCCAGAGCCCAGCACGCGCTGATCTTTTAATTTCATTTCCAACGTTTAGCAAAGCAAAAGATTGTGTAAGCGTTCATCTCTACCGTTACGCACTCAACCTCGGTGCCAAGGTTTCTCTCACTCGCGGAAAGTTATGGTTTAAGAGCAATCCATGCGTGCCAGTAAGTGCTGTGCAACATGCTGCAGGTCGACTTGAAGTTATTGATAAGACAAGTGCTTATCTGACTATTGGAGATCTCGGATACCCAAATATTGATGATGTGAATCGTCGCGGTGATCTTGGTTCAGTATTTAAAGTAAGTGCAAACGCTCGTGAGAGGATTTCACAGGGACACCGCAACCAACAGGGAATTCTTCTCATTGGGAAAGATCTCTACACGTCAGAACATGGTCCACGCGGTGGTGATGAACTTAATATTATTGAGAAGGGAGTTGATTACGGCTGGCCGGCAGTTACCTACGGTGAGCCATATAGTGCAGGAGATTATGTCAGGCCCAAAGAGACTGGGAGCCATGATGGTTACAGAAAACCTCTTGCTCAGTGGACTCCATCTGTTGCGCCGACTGAATTAGTACAACTTCCTAGTACCCAGTGGGGCCAGTGGTCGGGTCAGATTGTGATGGGCACCCTCAGGGAAGAATCTCTCATCTTCATCGAATTGCTCGATGTAAAAAAGGTTGGAAAGATCACCACCTACCCAGTCGGTGAGCGGATTCGCGACCTGGAGATTGGGATCAATGGGGAGATGATTGCAACAACAGATAGTGGGAAGCTCCTTTTCATCTCAGCTGCCTAGGAAAACTCGCATTTTCACCTAGAAGTTGCCGGGGCCAGGGTTTAACCTTTCCCTAATCCAATGGGGATTGATCTGCGAGCAAAGGATTTTTACATGGATGAAAAAGCACTAATTAAGCAGTGGAATGAGATGAGATCACAAATCATCACTTCACAAGTTGCCCCAGCATTAGTTCTTATTGCAATTGTTGTCGTTGCCGCATTTGATAAATTTGAGGGTGCATCTGACTCTGTGAGGTTCTTAGCTTTAGGCGTTGCAGCCGTCACTGGTTTCCTTGCCACCATTAGTCAGTACGCTGCAATTCGTGAAGGCGAAGCACTTCTTGCAGACCTACGCAAAATTGATAAGCCATCTGCACTTGCTAGCAAGATCGCCGAGTCACGTGGACTGCTCTCACTTTCGGCAATTGCGATTATTGCTTTTGATATTGCAATGTTTGCACTCGTCGCCTGGACCGTGCTGGGCTAATTCATGCCAATTGAAGTTATCATCGTCGCGGTATATGCAGTCTTCGTGCTGATTATTGCCACTCGATTTGATCGTCCCCGCAAAAAGAAACCCAGAATTACAGGTCGCGGCGGGGATTTCGAGTAAGGCTAAACCTTTTTGCGGTGCGCCATCTTTGACATAAAGATGGCAAAGACGAGCGCTACAACGATTAAAGCGTTGAGGCCCATTTCAACAATGGCTCGCTCAAATGCTTGATCTGACTTTCCAGATTCAAGTGTGACGGATGCGCCAACGGTAAGAATATGTCGAACAGCAGCAATCACGCCGATAATAAGAAACTTATCTAGCTGGTAAACACCATCGGTGAAGCGTGAGATAACGGTGCGAAGAATCTCAAGAATAATCACGATAAATAGAATGTCGTTGACGCCCTGGATCATTCCATTCGGGAAGAAGGGTGCTGTAGTGATCAGGCGCTCGATGGTGTAAAAGAATGCCCCTATACCAATAATCAGAAGCGCGAGAGCAAGTACTGCGTGGAATACATCTTCAACCGTGTCCACGTATTTAAGCGGAACTATTGAAGTTTCAATCCGCTCCGAAGTGTTAACTTCTTTATCTTTAGCCATATCTAAGGGTAGGCCTTGCACCCTTCTTTTCAGGGGAGTTTAAGACCTATCTTCTAACCAGATCCTCACGGGGATAGCGGGCCAAGCAGGAACGAGGCCAGGCGCGCTAATGGGTTGCTCTCGTTCGCGTGTTGCGCCTTAAACGAATTGGTTCCATCTTTGCCGCACAAAAACAGAATAGGGGCTTCTCGACCCGGGTGAGCAGATATCCAATTCGTCAGGTCATAGACTTTCTTGTCAATTACAGTCCAGCACTTGGATTTTGTTGAATTCGTGCGAACATCAGCCATTGTGTAACCGCTTTGTGTCACTGATGGTGTCGGAGTCGCATCAGGTTTTGGGGTAGTCGCCGGTGTGACTGCAGGGGTTGAAGTTGTGACAGGAGAAGGAGTCGCTGCTACTACCCCACGACTCACAGTTCCCGGAACTTCTCGATCACCCACCGCCACCGTGATTGAAGCCTTTGCGCGTGCAGTGATCAAGAATGAATAGGTGCCTGGCTCTGCAATAGCAGAGAGTCGCGAGAGATAGAGATAGTTCGTTTTTCCATAGGGTTCAAAGAATTTAGTGCGCTCAGTAAATGACAGTGTGGTTCGTTTTCCGGCTGGTGAAGTAATCACAAGGGTTGGCAATTGATTATTCTTTAGTTTGTTCTCTGGTCTCTTATCAACGATCAGATACTGCACCTCAAGATTATCTCCAGCTACGAAGTTGGCACGGAAACCTTTCTTCTCTCCCGCCTTTGCAAATGATGCTCGAATCGCAAAGGAGACAGTTCCGTCATCTAGCACTGGTCCACGGGTTGCAGTGGTATCACTATTAAGCAAGATAACGGGTTGATGAGCATGTGCAGGCAACACTGAAAGTGGAAGCAACAACGTTACAAGGAGAATCAATCTACGCATGAATTAAGGCTACAACAGAGAGTTCCAATGCGCGCGTTCAGTGAGTTGAAAACTCCTAGACTAAAATTCAAGTTGAAGTCGAGAAGCCCCT
>JBIIRQ010000102.1:0-3934 GCA_044341445.1 Candidatus Planktophila sp. | reverse complement strand
AAAAAGTTGGCTGTTGATTATCTTCCTCCTGAATATCGACAGGACACTGCAACAATTGACTTAGCCGGTCTAATCCATGTTGAGGCCGCTTGGGATCCAACTAACCCGCTCGGTGAAACGCAATGGCTAGCCAAGACTCTGCGCCAATGTGAAGTGCCTTATTCCATAGTTGCTGGTGCAAACTTGTTAAAAGCAGACTTCCCAGAACTTTTGGCCGCCCACCGCCACGCAAGTGATCGAGTGGTTGGAGTACGCCATATTCTCAATTACCACAGCGATCCTGATTACACCTTTACTGATAGTCCCGCAATCATGCACGATGCTACGTGGCGTAAGAACTTTGCCCATCTCGGTGATCAAGGGATGATCTTTGACCTGCAGATTTTTCCCGATCAATCAGCCAGCGCTGCTGGATTAGCAGAAGAATTTCCGCAAACCAAGATGGTAATCAATCATTTCCTCATGCCCTTGAGCTGGGATCGTCAAGGTTTATCCGATTGGAAAACCGAGTTAGCAAAACTGGCCGCACATAAAAACATCGCGATTAAATTGAGTGGGCTCTACATGTACCGACGCGATTGGCCGAAAGAGGCGATGGATCACTTGATTGACACCGCCCTGGAATTGTTTGGCCCCGCTCGCGTGATGTGGGGCAGTAATTTTCCAGTAGATCGTCAATTTGTTTCTCTCGCGAAATTAGCAGCAGATTTCGAAAAAAGCCTTGCCAGACTCTCCCCTGATATCCGACAAGCGGTAATGTGGAGAACAGCTAATAAGTGGTATCAACTAGGTGTTCCAGATTAATCTGATCACACATATCTAGCGGTGTCCGAAGTTGAACGGCTAGGATCTCGGTCATGACGTGGCAGCGAGTGGATTTAACAACGGCGCAGGTTGATCACCTAAAAACTCTAGTAACCGGTTCGGTCTCTACAAATGAGAGCGTGCTTGATCAGCATGGGCGAGATGAATCTGCCTTTGCGCCAGTTCGTCCTTCTGCAGTTGTAATGCCCCGCAGTACTGAAGAGGTCTCTCACGTTTTGGCTTACTGCAATCAAGAGAAAATCCCAGTCGTCGCTTTCGGTGCTGGCTCCTCTCTAGAAGGACACGTGTTGCCGCTATTCGGTGGAGTCTCACTAGATCTGACCGATATGAACAAGATCATTGATATTCGCGGCGATGATTTATTAGTGCGCGTACAGCCAGGTGTACATCGCATGGCGCTCAATAAAAAGTTAGCTGACTCTGGTTTGTTCTTTTCAGTTGATCCGGGCGCAGATGCCACGTTGGGCGGTATGGCTTCAACTGGTGCTGCTGGAACAACGACAGTTCGGTATGGCTCTATGCGCGAGAATGTTTTAGCTCTGACAGCCGTTCTAGCCGAGGGCACAATCATTAGAACTGGCCGTGAGACAAGAAAATTATCTGCCGGCTATGACTTAACGAGATTACTTGTTGGTTCAGAGGGCACCCTTGCGGTAATCACTGAGTTAACGCTTCGAGTATTTGGTATCCCTGAGAAAATGGCGGCGGCAATTGTGCGCTTTCCAACCCTGGCAGAGGGAGTCAGCGCGGCAACTGCAATTGTGCGAACCGGGATATCGATTGCTCGCTGTGAATTCTTAGATGCCCAGAGCATAAAAAATGTAAATGCTCATGATGGTTTAACGCTGACTGAAGCGCCAACGTTGTTCTTTGAATTCCACGGCAGCCCACAAGGCGTGCAAGAGGATGCATCCTCAGTCAAGGAAATTGTCGCCGAGTTTGGTGGAAGTGAGTTTGAGTGGACCACCGATGAGGATGCTCGCCGCAAATTATGGCAAGCTCGGCATAATGCATACTGGGCTAGCATTTCCGCTAATCCCGGAAAACGTGCGGTCAGCACTGATGCTGCTGTTCCACTGTCAAAATTAGCCGAAGCGGTCACAGTTGCCGATCAAGTACTTGCAAAATATAAGTATCCATACTCAATTTTGGGACACGTTGCCGATGGAAACTTCCACTGCGGGATCATCACTGATCCGAATAAACCAGAGGAGCTCGAGGAAGTCCGGCACATCACTCATGAGATCACAATGAGGATTATTGAGATGGGTGGAACGTGCACTGGGGAGCATGGAATTGGCTCAGGAAAAATTGATGCATTGGTTGCAGAGACAGGTGCTGCGGCAGTGAGCGTGATGAAGTCAATCAAATTAACACTTGATCCCAATAATATTTTGAATCCAGGCAAAGTATTTAACTAGGCTCACTTGATTAAGGTAAAGAGCGAGAATAGGCTTTGCGCAATCCATAGGAGGCCGCAGTGATTGTCACAAAGTATGAAGTCTTTTTTCTTGCTCCGCGCTGGGTCTTCCTTAAAATTGAAACTGACGAAGGAATTTCTGGCTGGGGCGAGCCAGTTCTCGAGGGAAGAGCTCATACGGTTGCAGCAGCTGTTAATGAATTGATGCTGGATGTAGTTGGCAAAAACCCTTTTGAAATCGAGCGTCTCTGGCAACGGATGAAGAAGGGTTCCTTTTATCGCGGTGGTGCAATTATGGACTCTGCGCTTTCGGGAATTGATCAAGCGCTGTGGGATATAAAAGGAAAGGCGCTCGGGGTTCCTGTCTATCAACTATTAGGCGGACAAGTACGTGATCGGGTTCGGATTTACGGGCATATTGGTGGAGCTGGTAGCGAGGATGGCCACACTCATGCCCCTGTAAGCACTGATATTAAAGAGCTTTTGGCCAGTGCCGATGCACAGATCGCGCGCGGATTAACTGCGCTTAAGTTTTGTCCAGCAGATGGTCTAGAGCATATTGATACGCCAGAAGTCTTAAAAAATATCGTTGCGCGAGTTACCGCAGTGCGAGAGCATGTTGGTGATTCCATTGATATCGCACTTGATTTTCACGGACGCTTTAGTTTGGCGATGGCTCGCCGCGTGTTTCCATATCTTGAACCTCTTAACTTGTTATTCATTGAAGAACCGGTTCTGCCAGAGTTCACAGATAGATTTGAGTTGATTGTCGCCTCAACTTCTACACCTATTGCAACTGGGGAACGCCTCTTTGATCGCAAGGATTTCAAGGATGTACTTCGCACAGGTATCGCAGTGGCCCAGCCTGATTTAAGCCATGCCGGGGGTATCTCTGAATGCCGTCGTATTGCATCAATGGCCGAGGTATATGACGTTTCGATGGCACCACACTGTCCATTGGGGCCAATTGCACTTGCTGCCTGCTTGCAGCTTGACTTTGCGACACCCAATTTCCTTATTCAGGAACAAGTTCTTGGTCTTGGCCGGGGGAATAGTGGATCTCGTATAGATATGTATAACTCTGCCCTGAAATATCTAGTGGATCTCTCTGTCTTTGATGCTCCAGATGGGTACATCGAGTTGATGACCAAACCTGGACTTGGAATTGAGGTTGACGAAGCGGCTGTTCGCAAAGCCGCCGAAGATGGGTATCGCTGGCGAGCGCCATTGTGGACACATAAAGATGGGTCGCATGCAGAGTGGTAGTTCAAAATAGTCGCCTGACTCATTGTCGCGCCAAAAGTTTTATGTTATTTTGAAATCAGGGCAGGGCCGAGTGAAGGAGTTTGCGCATGGATAGAATTTGTTGGACGCTTCGGGTACATCCCGATCGAGTAAATGATTACCGAGAGAGCCATGCAACTATCCCTGATTACTACCGTCAGGCGCTCAGCGATGCGGGATGGAAGAACTACTCGATCTACTTGATGCCAGACGGGCTCGTTATTGGCTATGTGGAGTCCGAGAATTGGGACGAGTCCCGCAAAATCATGTGGGCCCGCAAGGATGTCCACGAGCGCTACAGCGCTGAAATAGGCGACAAGATGAAGGGTGCCTTTATCTGGCCACCCGAGGGTCCTCCGGCCGATGCGCTACAGATGCATCCTTGCGAAGAGCTCGTCTTCCGAC
>JBIIRQ010000101.1:0-3962 GCA_044341445.1 Candidatus Planktophila sp. | reverse complement strand
CATGAGCGATATCTTTGCTCGCTATGCCTCAGATGAACTCTTCTCACGACTTGATGAAGTGACTATCTTCGACGGTTCAAATCTCACTGTTGAAGGTGCTGACTTTGCTCCATCGTTTTCAATCTGGACAACAATCGAAGAGTGTCTCAACCCACCATTGGTATGGGAAGACGGTCGCGGTTGGTACACCACTGAACCATTTAGTGAACTTGAGGTATTTGATTTCCCTGAAGGAATCGGACCGGTCGAGTGTGTCAACGTTGAACACGAAGAAGTTGTTCTGATCCCGCAGAAGGTTGATGCCAAGAAAGTTCGCTTTAAGTACGGGCTGGGCTCTGAATTTATTTCAACGCTGAAGACAATTCATATGCTGGGCATGGATAGTAAAGACTCGATCAATGTGCAAGGTGTTCAGGTTTCACCACGCGATCTTTTAGCTGCAGCACTTCCTGATCCTGCGACTCTCGGTTCACGTATGCGCGGAAAGACTTGTGCGGGCACGTTTGTAAAGGGTCTTGATAAGCAAGGAAAACCAAAGGCTGTCTATATCTATAACGTTGTAGATAATGCATGGTCTATGGAAAATTACGGTGATCAGGCTGTTGTTTGGCAGACTGCAATTAACCCCGTCATGGCTATGGAACTTATCCATAAAGGAATCTGGAAACCTGAAGGAGTTAATGGTCCTGAATGGTTTGCACCACAGCCTTTCCTTGATCTGCTGGAAGAGTATGGAAGCAGTTGGCACATTAGAGAAGAATCTACGGCTGGAATCGAGGCGTAACAATGTCGAAGTGGGCACTTGTCACGGGAGCAACAGCAGGTATTGGTGAAAGCTTTACTCGGATGCTTGCATCCAAGGGATTCAATATCGCTCTTGTCGCCCGTGACGAGGCTCGTCTTCATCAACGTGCAGCTGCCTTACGCGAGAAGTACGGGGTGCAGACATTTGTGCTTCCTGCTGATCTCGCAACAGATTCTGGATGCGCTGCAGTAGAGGAGTACCTCAAAGAGTTCGAGATTGAAGTTCTCATCAATAATGCTGGTTTTGGTATCAACAAAGCATTTACTGCAAGTGCCCTTGATGCTGAGCAAGATCTGCTTGATGTACTTGTGAGAACTCCGATGCGACTGATGCATGTGGTGCTTCCGCAGATGAAAGCTCGAAATAGCGGCACCATTATTAACGTCTCTTCTATTGCAGGATTTATCGCGGGTGGAACATATAGCGCGTCCAAGTCCTACCTCACAGTTTTATCTGAGTCTCTGCATACTGAACTACGCGCTACCAATGTAAAGATCAACGCACTCTGTCCCGGATTTACCCGTACCGAATTTCATGAGCGCGGTCGAATGAAGATGAAGGGCCTTCCAGAATTTATGTGGCTCGATTCTGACCAGCTAGTTGCTCGGTCATGGTCTGACGCGCAGGGTGGAAAGGCTGTCAGCATCCCTGGATGGCAGTACAAACTTTTGGTCGGTTTTATCTCGATTTTGCCGAGGAGAATCGTTCGCAGCATAGGTATGAATTTACGTAAACGCTGACGTACACAGGATATCCACTGATTTAAGGGGTACCTTCGTTATGCTTAGCTCATTATCTATGGAGGTTCTCTATGTTTCGCAAAGTAATCGCCACTGCTACCGCTTCGGTACTGATAGCACTCGCCTTTAGCGCCGCGCCAGCAAGCGCTGCGACGGTAAAGAATGGCACGCCATGCTCAAAGGCAGGGGCCACAACAAAGTCAGGTGGCGAGACTTTCCGCTGCGTAAAATATGCCCTTCAGAAGAATGCAAAACTTACCTGGCGTAGCAGTGACTGCATCAAAACTGTTAATGCCTACCAGAAGTCCAATACTGCAGTAATAGGTGCACGTACCGAAACAGCAAAGACTGTCTCAGCCCTCGATGAAGCAATTGCCAGCCTACAAGAGTCAATCACAGTGCTCACACCAGTTGTTGCAGCCGATGTGAAAATTCAACAGGATCGCATTGCAGCGACCAAGGTCAAGCTTGATGCAATGAAGGCTGACACTGCAAATCTGACAAAGAATGCAAAGAACATCAAGGATTATGAGACAGCGATCTCATGGCGTGAAATTGCAGTGCGTCGCCTGAATACTCAGATTACTGCCTTCACCTCAAAGATTAAGAAGCTAGAGAATGAGAAGAGTGCGGCGAATAATAACTTGAAACTTATCTCTTCCTCTGCCAGCACAACTCTCTCAACGGCTAGGACAATCTGCAGCTAGCTAGCCAATCGTTACCATTGAAGCAGTTGCCTTAACGGGTAACTGCTTCAATGCTTTTGACGCTGGACCGACTAAATTCTTTCCAGCTAATGTGAAGGTTGCTTGATGTGTCTGACATTGCCATTGATTACCAGTCTGCACGAGCTCGCCACCTTGATGGGTGCACAATAAATTAACTGCAGCATATGCTTTAGCTGAAGTACGTACGAGTGCAATTGATCTTCCGTCTACATCATCGATGCGCACGACACCGCCCACTTTTTTTAGTGCAGGATTAGATTTTAGGGTGACACGAACTTTGCCTGATGGCAAAATCTTCACACCTGTCGCAGCCGTTGCCGTCTCTGGCGATGAAAAGATGCCAACAGTTACTAGTGATAGCGCGCAGAGAGCGCCGCGGCGAGTAATCGCAGTGGACTCTTCGATATTGCTCATCTGTGGCTTCCCCTATGTCCGATCGCATCTTCCGGTGCAATAGTTGCTTGGGTGCGAACTTACCCGATCACGCGGTATGGCGCATTAGGAATTTTTTCTCTTCATCTAGCCCTGCGCTTCATCCTTGATGGCCGCCATATTTGGCTAGATCTCATTCTCTATAACCTGGTGGCCCTGCTGGCTTTAATCGCACTCTTTGCATCCCCGGTCCATAACGATCCACTAGCAATCGCATTTCTTGCCTGTGCGATGGGTAGCTGGATCTTCGGTTCAGTTCTCTCTAGCTATGGGCAATTCTTTAGCACACCTACCGCCATCATCTACTTAATCAATATCTCCTACACACTGTTCTATCCCTTTGCCTTAATGGCTATTCCGCGGATTATTAGTAAGAGAAAGAGGATTTCCATTGTTGAAGTTCTAGATGCAGCAATTTTTGGATTAGGGCTGAGCTCGATTGCAACGGCGCTCATTCTCTCTAAAGTTATCTCAATTGAAGGTGGCCAGGGATTTTTTGAAATCTTTTTTCCAATCTGCGACCTGGCGATAGCAATTACCATTGGAATTACTGCGATTACTCAACGACTGAATCTACGCTTCTTTATTTTAGCTCTGGGATTTGTAATCTACTTAGCTTTTGATTACCTCTACCTTTGGATGAATGCGCAGAATCGATACAGTTTCGGCACGGTATTTGATAACGGTTGGGTACTCGGAATCATTTTGATCTCACTCTCGCTTTGGTATCCATCGGCAAATTCACAACAGAACTTTTCAATACACCCAGCTTTTATCGCGCTCTCGATCTTTATTAGCCCCACACTCTTGGCAATGATGGCACTGCGTCCTGGAATCTTTCCTTCCTATATTGTCTTTCCCGCAATTGCTACCCTATTTCTTGCCTTTATTCGCATGACTGTAAGTTTGCGACAAGCGCACGATCTCGGTGATGAGAAGACGTTGGCTCGCACAGATGAACTCACCGGACTTCCCAATCGGCGCAGACTCATTGCAGAACTCGATACATTCTCAAAGGTGGAAGGTGCCCTAATGCTCCTTGATCTCAATGGATTTAAGCAGGTAAATGATCAATGTGGACATGGTGCTGGCGATCAGGTCCTAATTCAAGTGGCTGCACGATTTGCTCGAGTTCTGCCACAGAGCGCACTTCTTGCAAGGCTAGGTGGTGATGAGTTTGGAGTCTTACTCAATGGAACTTCACATTCAACGCTTGAAATTGTTCAAGCCCTGAAAGCCTGCGTTAGCTATCCCTTT
>JBIIRQ010000100.1:0-3964 GCA_044341445.1 Candidatus Planktophila sp. | reverse complement strand
ATCGCTATACCCAAGCCATCCCGGTGATGTTGTGTAGGCAGGTAGACCTTTACTGCGAAGAATTGCTTCATTGCTCTGTTTTGCATCGTTGCCGCGATAGAGAATCTCGAGAGCTTCCTCACGAGTGAGAGCATCGGTGATATATCTGAAGTCGATTGCATCCACGATTTGTTCTGGCGTCATATCGCTGAGTAATTTCCAGAGCGGAACACCCTTAGCCTTAGCAAAGAGATCCCATAGGGCATTGAGTACCGCACCTGCCGCCATATGAAAGACGCCGTAATCTGGACCGAGCCAACGAATCTGACTGTCGCCACTTAATTCGCGAGTGATCTCACCAATGCGAGTAAATGCATCATCAACGCTCAGGCCAGCAATCTTTGACGTGAGCATATCGATCGCCGCTATCTGCACATCATTTCCGCGACCGATAGTAAAGACAAGGGAATCACCATGGAGTCCTGGTTGATCTGTCGTGATACGAAGGTAGGCAGCCGAGTAATCCGGATCTTGATTCATCGCATCGGAGCCATCGAGCATCTTCGATGTCGGAAAACGAACATCAAAGCTCTCGATTGCAGTGATTTTCGGCATTACTTCAAAAACTTCTCTAGCCCTGCAGGGACTCCAGATTCTGCCCACAGCGTTTCGTATCCGACGCCTGGGCCCTTAGGTCCGTGGACGTTTCCGTTACTGTCAAGAAGTGATTCAAGTTTAATTGGATTTCCCCAAACCAAGGATTCGTAATATGTGGTGTTCTTAATCGCCATGCAGAGATGAGCACTTTCAAGGCCCATTCCATGTACCTCAGCGCGAAGATGGTAGGCATCTGCCAGGTGTGCGATGCGCATTGCGCCAGTAAAACCACCACGCAATCCGGTGCTGGTGCGTAGTGCAGTGGCAACGCCGCTAGCAGCGAAGTCTCCAGCACTCATGTGCGCACCATCTGTGACCTCGCCCAAGAGCAACGGGATCCGTACTCGCTCGCCAAGCCACTTGTAGGCAGTAATGCTGAATTCGCGCATTGGTTCTTCATACCAAGCAAAGCCAGAGTCATAGAGTGCGTTTCCAAGATAGACCGCATCCATTAAATCAAAGCCGGCAGATCCGTCGTACATCAATGGGACATCATCGCCGACGTGAGCACGCAGCTTCTCGCCAAGCAAGGCATCTTTCTTGGCATCACCGAAGGCATGTAATTTAATTGCCGGATATCCAAGTGCTAGAGCCTGATCTGCAATGTCAAGAAATTCTTCAATTGATGAATACGTAACAGTTGATGCATACGATGGAAGAGATTCGCGAAATCCACCCATTAATTTATAGATAGGTAGTCCCGCTTGCTTGCCGCCAATATCCCATAATGCGACATCGATAATTCCAATGAGGCCGGCAGGGAATCGTTCAATGCGATCAAGCTCCCATAGACGTTCCCACAGGTATTCACGTTGTAAAGGATCTTGCCCAATGAGTTCATCTCGAAATCTGCGGTCAACGTAATCGTTGAAAATCACGCCTCGTCCAGCGGGAGCAAATCCTGTAATTCCCGCATCGGTCTCAATGACCAGCCATGCGCCAGTGGTTCGGCCATCTGAACCTGGAATATTTTTTCGCCACACAAATGCGGGCGAGAAGCCGGGGCGTTCGACTAAAACGACTGTGACGTTGGTAATCTTCATGGGTTCTTCCGTCCTTACTCTTGATTTCCACACTATGAGACTAAAGTTCGCAAACAGGAAATCGAAATAGGCTGAAGCGAATTGCTTCGGATACTATATGAAATAGTATTTCCCTGCAATAAGGTTCGTGGCGTCTAGTTCAAGGATGAGGTGGCGATGATGGACCAAAAGGTCTATCCCTTTAGTGCAGGCAATCGCACGATGTCAGACCTCTTAGGAGGCAAGGGTGCGAATTTGGCCGAGATGGCCACACTTGGAATTCCAGTTCCCGATGGATTCACAATCACCACTCGTGTCTGCCAAGAGTACTTGCGCACCGGTGGCCTGACAGATGACCTTCTGCATGAAATTGATGCCGCAATTATTGAGCTAGAGAAAAAAATTGGAAAATCTTTTGGGGATCCAAAAAATCCTTTGCTTGTTTCTGTCCGCTCAGGTGCAAAGTTTTCGATGCCAGGCATGATGGAGACAGTCCTCAATGTTGGAATGTCACCTGAAGTTGCAGCAACGCTGGAAAAAATTACAGGTGATAGTCGCTTTGCATGGGATTCATATCGTAGATTTATCGAAATGTTTGGAAAGACTGTCTGTGAAATTCCTTCAGAGAGTTTTGCAAAGGTTGCAGAGCCGCTGATTAAAGCAGCCGGTGGCAAAACCATTGCAGACCTCGATGGCGTTGGTTTAAAGGCTGCCGGAGATGCATTTATAAAGGTGGTTGAAGCACACACTGGTACGTCATTCCCATTCGATGCTCGCACACAGCTCACTCGGGCAATTGAAGCAGTTTTCCATTCCTGGAATTCAGAGCGGGCCCAGCTTTACCGTCGCCGCGAACGCATCAGCGCCGACCTTGGAACTGCAGTGAACGTACAGGCTATGGTCTTTGGAAACATCGGTGATACTTCGGGCACGGGAGTCTGTTTTACACGTGATCCTGGCAGCGGAGCCCCTGGTGCATATGGAGATTACCTGCCACGCGCTCAAGGTGAAGATGTTGTTGCCGGTATACGTAACGCCTTCCCATTGACCCACCTAGGTGTTGTTAATCCGGAAGCCTTTGCTGAACTCAATCGCATTATGGCGCTGCTGGAAGATCACTATCGAGATATGTGCGATATCGAGTTTACAGTTGAGCAAGGAAAACTCTGGATCTTGCAGACGCGTGTAGGAAAGCGCACTGCCGAGGCGGCATTTAAAATTGCGACCCAGCTTGTTGATGAAGGCTCGATCACAATGGATCAAGCGCTCACGCGCGTCAATGGTGAACAACTCGTTCAATTGATGTTTCCACAATTTGATAAAGCTACTGCGCCGAAAGAACTCACACGAGGGATCGCCGCTTCACCTGGAGCAGCGGTGGGATCAGTGGTCTTTGATCCGCGAGATGCAGCTGATCAAGCTCTTGCGGGCAAAAAGGTAATTCTTGTTCGCCGTGAAACTAATCCAGACGATCTAGTCGGAATGGTTGCAGCGCAAGGAATTTTGACTGCTCGTGGCGGAAAGACATCACATGCAGCTGTCGTAGCGCGCGGAATGGGACGTCCGGCAGTCTGCGGAACAGAGAGCATCGAAGTAAATGTCGATGAGAAATTCTTCACCTGCGGAGATGTCACCGTTCACGAAGGTGATCTCATTTCAATTGATGGCACAACAGGGGCCGTCTTCCTGGGCGAAGTAGCTGTTGTTCCTAGCGTTGTAACTGAATATGTACAGGGAATTGTTGATCCTGGTGCAGATACTTCTACCGCGCTCATTAAAAGCATTCATCGCATTATTACTCACGCCGATAACGTCAGACGTATGTCGGTGCGCGCCAATGCCGACACTCCAGAGGATGCAGAGATTGCACGTCGTATGGGAGCACAGGGAATTGGTCTTACTCGTACCGAGCATATGTTTCTCGGTGATCGCCGCGTCCTTGTAGAAACTCTAGTACTTGCAACAACCGATGAAGAGCGGGCAGAAGTTTTGGCTGAGATGGAGAAACTTCAATTTAGTGACTTCGTTGGAATCCTTCGGGCGATGACGGGGTTGCCTGTGACTATTCGCCTCCTTGATCCACCACTTCACGAATTCCTTACCGATCAAGCAAGCCTGGCTGTTGATATTGCCTTGACCCAAGCGCGCGGAGATGTCGTTGATGAGCGAAAGCTTGCGCTCAATCGCGCTGTTAATCGCTTACATGAATCAAATCCAATGATGGGTCTGCGCGGTGTTCGCCTCGGTGTATTGATTCCAGACTTGTTCTCAATGCAGGTACGCGCACTTACCCGCGCAGCACTTCA
>JBIIRQ010000099.1:0-3984 GCA_044341445.1 Candidatus Planktophila sp. | reverse complement strand
GTCACTTTTATTGTAGAAACGATAAACCCCAGGATCTTCGGGGATCTCCGGAGGGCGATAGGAGGCTGGATCTGCCATCGCTACTTCTTCTTCGCTATGGGTTTCTTTGGAGCACGATTTGTAGCAAGAACCTCTGCTAAGAAAGATCCTGTATAGCTAGCACTTACCTTTGCAACATCCTCAGGAGTACCTACCGCGACAACCATTCCACCTCTAAATCCACCTTCTGGTCCCATATCAATAACCCAATCGGCGCATTTAATTACATCTAAATTATGCTCAATGACAATAACGGTATTTCCAGAATCAACAAGACGGCTTAAAACACCTAAGAGTTTGTTGACATCTTCGAAGTGAAGTCCAGTGGTTGGCTCATCGAGAACGTAAATAGTTCGGCCGGTTGATCGACGCTGAAGTTCAGTTGCGAGCTTCACGCGCTGGGCTTCTCCGCCTGAGAGCGTTGGGGCAGATTGTCCAAGGCGTACATACCCCAAGCCGACATCACATAAAGTCTTCAGGAATCGTGCAATAGTCGGCACTGATTGAAAGAACTCGTGAGCGATCTCGATCGGCATATCGAGAACCTCGGCGATTGTCTTTCCTTTGTAGTGGACTTCCAGTGTCTCTCGGTTATAGCGTGCGCCGTGGCAAACCTCGCAGGGAACGTAGACATCAGGTAAGAAGTTCATCTCAATAGTGATCGTTCCATCACCCGTGCAATTCTCACAACGCCCGCCCTTCACGTTAAAGCTAAAGCGACCCTGCTGATATCCACGAATCTTCGCCTCAGTTGTTTCAGAGAAGAGCGCTCGAATCTTGTCAAAGACACCTGTGTATGTCGCGGGGTTCGATCGCGGTGTGCGCCCAATCGGTGATTGATCAACGTGAACCACTTTATCGAGCTGATCAATTCCGGTAATTGTCTTATGTCGACCTGGAACGATGCGGGCACCGTTGAGCTTATTTGCAAGAGTCGAGTACAAGATGTCATTAACCAAGGTAGATTTTCCAGAGCCACTGACACCGGTAACTGCCACAAATGTTCCGAGTGGAATTGAAACTTCAACATCCTTGAGGTTATTTTCCTTCGCTCCCTTGATTACTAACTGTCGTTTGGCATCAAATGATCTGCGATTCTTAGGAATTTCAATTGCGCGACGACCAGAGAGATAGGCACCAGTAATCGACTCTTTCGAGGCAATGAGATCTTCGTAGGATCCCGAGACCACTACCTTTCCGCCGTGTTCGCCGGCACCCGGGCCAATATCTACAACCCAATCAGCCGTTCGGATTGTCTCTTCATCATGTTCGACAACGATCAGAGTGTTTCCGAGATCGCGAAGGCGAGTCAGAGTTTCGATCAGTCGGCGATTATCGCGCTGATGCAATCCAATACTCGGTTCATCAAGTACGTAAAGTACTCCAACAAGTCCAGAGCCGATCTGTGTCGCTAAGCGAATTCTCTGTGCCTCACCACCAGAGAGAGTCCCAGCAGGGCGATCGAGAGAGAGATAATCAAGTCCCACATCGAGGAGGAAGCCAAGGCGAGCATGAACTTCCTTCATCACGCGCTCTGCGATCTGTGCTTCTCGCTTTGAAAGTGTAATCTGTTTTAAGAAGGCAGCACAATCATCGATTGAAAGTTCACAGACCTGAGCAATGCTCTTGTCGCCAATAGTTACAGCGAGTACCTCAGGTTTGAGCCGAGCACCTTTACATGTTGCACAAGGAATCTGACGCATATACGCCTCGTATTTATCACGGCTGTAATCACTATCGGTCTCGCTATGTCTCCTGTGAATAAATGGGATAACACCCTCAAAACCTGTCGTGTAGTTTCGAGCGCCATAGCGACCCTTGTAGCGCATCTTTATTTCATACTCATAGCCATTAAGGATGGCATCTTGCGCCTTAGCGCTTATCTTCTTCCACGGTGTATCTAAAGAGAATTTAATATCTTTACCTAGCGCTTCAAGCAAGCGCAGGAAATAATCTGCCGACTGACCACCTGCCCATGGGGCGATTGCTCCATCATTGATCGTCAATGAATCATCAGGGATGATCAGCTCTTCATCTACCTCTAATTTGGTTCCGATACCGGAGCAGTCAGGGCAAGCACCGAAGGGGGAATTGAAAGAGAAAGAGCGTGGTTCTAGCTCTTCAAATGAGAGATTGCAATCATGGCAAGCAAGGTGCTCGCTATACGTGTGTATCTTCCCTTGCCCGGCCTTCACATCAACAAAGTCGAGGAGAACAATTCCGCTGGACAGTCGCAGGGCTGTCTCTATAGAGTCAGTAAGGCGCGACTTTGATTCCGCTTTAGCTGTGAGACGATCAATGACAACTTCAATCGTATGCTTCTCTTGTTTCTTGAGCTTAGGCGGCTCAGAGAGTGAAATTGCTTCACCATCGACGATAGCGCGTGAGTAACCCTGCTTTACAAGATCAGTAAAGAGATCGACAAACTCACCTTTACGTTCTCGAACAACGGGTGCGAGCACTTGAAACTTTGTCGTTGGAGGTAGTTCAAGAATCTGATCCACAATTTGTTGCGGGCTTTGACGGGAGATCGGTTTTGTGCATTGCGGACAATGTGGCCTTCCAGCCCGTGCGAAGAGAAGGCGCAGATAGTCATAGACTTCGGTGATTGTTCCAACAGTTGAGCGCGGATTTCTATTGGTAGATTTTTGATCGATCGAAACTGCAGGTGAAAGTCCTTCGATGAAATCCACATCTGGCTTATCCATCTGGCCTAGAAATTGTCGAGCGTAGGCCGAGAGAGATTCAACATAACGACGCTGACCCTCAGCAAAGATTGTGTCGAAGGCGAGGCTTGATTTTCCAGAGCCTGATAACCCTGTAAAGACAATGAGAGCATCTCGCGGGAGATCGAGGGAGATGTCCTTGAGATTATGTTCGCGAGCTCCGCGTATGACGAGTTTCTCGATCGCCACTTAGACACCCGCCTCTTCCATTGATCGAAGTTCTTTCTTTAATATACGAATCTCATCGCGAAGTCTTGCCGCCACTTCAAATTGAAGATCCCCAGCGGCACTTCTCATCTGATCGGTGAGGGAGCCTATCAAGGCAACTAAATCTTTGCGCGGTAGAGAGATAACTCCCTTTGCGTTAAGTCCCACCGAAAGTGCCCCTGCGCTGCCTTTTCCTGATCCCTTCTCGCCAGCAAGAAGGTCGGTTGTGTCCTCGCTCTCGCGATTAATGAGATCAGTAATATCTGCAATCTTCTTACGAAGTGGCTGCGGATCTACTCCTCGTTCAAGGTTGTATGCGACTTGCTTTGCACGACGTCGATTGGTCTCATCAATTGCAAGTGCCATGGAGCGCGTGATGTTATCGGCATACATATGTACCTCACCTGAAACGTTTCGCGCTGCTCGACCAATAGTCTGAATCAGCGATGTTGCAGATCTTAGGAAGCCCTCTTTATCCGCATCAAGGATCGAAACAAGTGAAACTTCAGGTAAATCGAGGCCTTCTCGAAGAAGGTTAATTCCAATCAATACGTCGTAGTCGCCCATCCGTAACTCACGGAGCAGTTCCACTCGTCGCAGCGTATCTACTTCAGAATGAAGGTAGCGAACTCGGACGCCACGCTCTTGCAAATAATCGGTGAGATCTTCGGACATTTTCTTCGTGAGAGTTGTAACCAAAACTCTTTCATTCTTCGCTGCACGAATGTTTATCTCTTCCAGCAAGTCATCGATCTGGCCCTTAATTGGCTTGATGATAATGGCTGGGTCGACCAGTCCAGTAGGGCGAATTACTTGTTCGACGACATCGCCACCAACCTTCTCCATCTCATATTTGCCGGGCGTTGCCGAGAGATAGAGCGTCTGTCCTACGCGCTCAAGGAATTCTGGCCACTTAAGTGGGCGGTTATCTAATGCACTCGGTAAACGAAAGCCATGTTCAACCAGAGTTCGTTTTCTAGATGCATCACCCTCGTACATTGCACCAATTTGC
>JBIIRQ010000098.1:0-4005 GCA_044341445.1 Candidatus Planktophila sp. | reverse complement strand
ATCGCCTGTATTTCGATTGCAAGGCTTATTGTTAGGAAGCGAATTCGCGAAGCAGTCGATATTGGATTATTACTTGCCTTAGCTCTTCTTACTCCTCCTCTCATTGCCTTTGCACTCTATTTTGGGTGTTGGCATGCGATGAGACATACTGCCCGTCTAGCACTCTCGCTCGAAACCTCACAGAAAGCATTTGCAGCGGGAAATATTCGATCGGCATTTCTCAAGGCTGTTATTCCAGGAATTCCAGCGTTATTAGGAACTTTTTTTATTGCAGCCATTCTTGCAATTCGTGGTCAAGAATTTAGCGATGATTTCTTCTGGATGGCTCTCGTAGTTGTGTGGGCGCTCACTGTCCCTCACATGGCAGTTACCGCAAAACTTGATCGCAACGCATTAACCTAGGCGTATGAAAACTCGAATAATTATTTCGTCACTGCTTTTTCTGACCTGTTTTGCTCCGGTGAGTGCACAAGCGGCAACAAAATATGTTTTCCCAGTAAGAGGGTGTGAAGTTGATTATGCACGTGCGCATCATGATTATGCTGCAACAGATATTCTCTCGAAGGCGGGCTGTGCATTTGTCGCACCTATTGATGGTGTGATTGATGAAGTCAGTCGTGTAGATACCTGGTCTGGAAAAGTAAATGCTGGACTAACTCGTGGCGGATTATCGGTTTCGTTGATCGGAGTCGATGGGGTTCGGTATTACGGATCGCATCTGCTTCGTGTTAATAAAGATATGGTGCCCGGTCTTGCAGTAAAGGCTGGACAACGACTTGGTTCTGTTGGATCAACCGGTAGCGCGCGCGGTACTGCACCTCATTTACACTTTGGAATTTCTTGGCCAACGCCACCAGAAACTTGGTGGGTTCGCCGCGGAGTTGTTCATCCGTGGAAGTATTTAGATGCATGGAAGGCTGGAAAAGATAAATCACCTGTAAAAGAAGTTGAAGCTGCGAAGTTGAAGATGGGTGAGATTCCACCAGAGCCAAAGAAGTAAAAAGAAGTAGGAAAGAAGAAAGCCCCGCACAATGTGCGGGGCTTTCTTGTAAAGCTAGCGGTGTGCTTAGTTAGCGTTCACTGCATCGGCCTGAGGACCCTTTGGACCCTGTACGACCTCGAATGAAACTGACTGACCCTCTTCAAGGCTCTTGTAACCGTTTCCTTGGATTGCTGAGTAGTGAACGAATACATCTTGTCCGCCACCATCAACTGCAATGAAACCGAATCCCTTTTCAGAGTTGAACCACTTAACTGTACCTGTTGCCATGTTTTACTATTCCTTCGATATGTGGGTGTGTGAGAAATCCTCAAACACGGTCTTCCTCTTGCGCCAGCGATACCGAGCAAAGCACTACTGCCATGAAACGGGTCCTGATTAAGCGTCCGACTAGGGACAAGTCTAACCCTATTTTCGCCGACGCCAATACCTCACCTTTACCTTTTTCCACGCTCATGTCACCATATATCTACTAGCTCATGCTTGATAGCGGGAATTGGTGTTGCGGATCGGGGAAGGTCGCGCAAATCCACCCACATCGCGTGCCTTGCTAGGAGTTTGTTATGGAAGCGATCGCTTCTTCCAGTCGTTCCGCTGCGTCCAAGTCGCATGCCACCGGCTTTCTTGTTATTCATAGCGCACCTGCCGCCCTTCGCCCGCACATCGAGTGGGGTCTTCAAACCATTGTTGGAAATTGGCTCGCACTTGAGTGGAAGAGTCAACCAAAGGCAGCGGGGACTTTTCGTGCAACTGTTGAGTTTCGCGATCGAAAAGGTACGGCGGCGAAAATTACAACAGCACTGAAGGCCTGGCACTACCTTCGTTTTGAAGTACGCGAAGAGAGCGAAACAGGTGGAGAGTTCTTTAGATTCGTCCCTGAACTCGGATTACATCGCAGCAACATTGACGAGCTGGGCTCTATCTCAATTTCAGAAGATTTATTGCTGCAAGGGTTGAAAAAAAGTTTCGATGAAGAGTCTCTGCGTGAGGAACTTGAGAGACTTCTGGGGACTGCCTGGGAGTTAGCACTCGAACCTTTCCGTGGGGTCGAGTTCGAAGAGGCGATTGCACTTCGGGCGATATAAAAGTATTAGACTGTACCTATGAGCACATTTAATTCTGGTGAAAAGTCCCGATCAATTACAGTCATTGCAGCATCGCTGATTATGGCGCTAGCTGTTGGTGGCGGACTTGTAAGAGTTGGCGCAGGTTTTGCAGCACGCACTGATAACGGAATTACTGTCACCGGTTCGGCAAAGACAACAGCGACAGCTGACAATGTGGTCTGGACTCTCAACGTTGCTCTCTCTAGTGCACTCGTGGCCGATGCCGTCAAAAAGGTTGGCGCAGATGTTGATGCAGTTACCGCATACCTCACAAAAGGTGGCATCTCAGCAGATGCAATGATCTTAGGTTCAGTTTCAACCTATGCCAATGAAGAGTGGCAGAACGGAAATAACACCGGTCGCATTCTTTCCTATAGAGCTTCACGAGATATCACCGTGCGCACAAGTGATGTTCAGCTTGTCTACAAACTTTCGCAAGGAATTGGTTCACTTCTGCAAACTGGTGTCAATGTAAATAACTACGGACCTCAGTACTACATCTCTACTCTTCCTGATCTTCGTCCGCAGCTGCTAGAAGAAGCCATGCTTGATGCCAAGACTCGTGCGGTTGCAATCACTAAGGCGGTCGGCGGAAGCGTTGGCGCAGTGCAGAGCGTCAGAAGCGGTGTATTCCAGGTGACTACACCTGATTCAACAATGGTCTCTGACGGTGGCGCTTATGACACATCAACGATTGATAAGACAGTGACATCAACGGTCTCTGTCACATTTGCTGTCTCGAAGTAAAAGCTAGAAAGCTAACGTCAAATACTGGCAAAGGCCAGTACGACGTTGTGACCGCCAAATCCAAATGAATCATTGAGCGCTGCAATCTGCCCAGCAGGCAACACGCGCGCTTTATCGCGAACCACATCAATGGTTACTGCAGGATCAAGATTTTCGATGTTAATTGTTGGTGGTGCCAGTCTTTCTTGTAGAGCTTTAACAATAAAGACCGATTCAATCGCGCCAGCACCACCTAGTAGATGACCCGTCATTGATTTGGTTGCAGAAACTGCAACATGATCGGCATCTATTCCTAAAGCCAAGCGAAGTGCATGCGCTTCTGCAACGTCACCCGCAGGTGTCGATGTCGCATGGGCGTTCAAGTGCACGATGTCTTTGGTGGAAAGATTGGCATCAGCTAAGGCGAATTTGATCGCTCGCTGTACTCCGGATCCTTCAGGATCTGGAGCGGCAATGTGATATCCATCTGAACTAAGGCCCTGACCCACAAGTTCACAGTAAATTTTCGCACCCCGTGCCTTTGCATGCTCGTACTCTTCAAGGATCAGTATTCCGCCACCTTCTCCGAGGACAAAACCATCGCGATCGCGGTCATAGGGACGCGATGCGCGCTCTGGTGCATCGTTGCGCGTCGAAAGAGCTTTCATAGCAGCAAAACCAGCCATAGGTAATTGATGTATTGCTGCCTCGACTCCACCACTGACGATTACATCAGCGCGGTTACTGCGAATCATTTCAAGTGCATATCCAACTGCCTCAGCGCCAGATGCGCATGCACTCACTGGTGTGTGCACTCCCGCCTTGGCTTGTAACTCAAGGCCAACGTTTGCAGCTGGACCGTTAGGCATCAACATTGGAACGGTATGCGGGCTTACTCCTCGCGCACCTTTCTCCTTGAGATTATCAAATTGATCTAACAGCGTGATGACACCACCGATACCGGATGCGATAACCACGCCAAGACGCTCTTTATCTACATCAGGTGAGCCAGCATCTTTCCACGCTTCACGAGATGCGATGAGTGCAAATTGTTCAGAGCGATCCAGACGGCGCATTTCAACGCGCTCCATCTGATCGGCAGGCTCAGTGTGCACGCGAGCGGCAAAGTGCACCGGCAATAACTCGCGCCATTCTTCAGTAAGAAGTCGGACA
>JBIIRQ010000097.1:0-4027 GCA_044341445.1 Candidatus Planktophila sp. | reverse complement strand
GATCTACTCACACATGGATTGCATCCCGGAAATATGATTGTTCTTGCAGCGCGTCCTGCGGTAGGAAAGTCAACGCTCGGTCTTGATATTGCGCGCCATGCATCAATTCATGAGAATAAAACATCTGTCATCTTCTCTCTTGAAATGTCGAAATCTGAAATCACAATGCGTATGTTGTCGGCGGAGGCGCGCGTTGGCCTTAATAGCATTCGTTCAGGACAACTCAGCGATGATGATTGGGCAAAGCTAGCTCGCCGTATGGGCGAAATTTCCGATGCCCCACTCTTTATCGATGATTCACCTAACCTTTCAATGATGGAGATCCGTGCTAAAGCGCGCCGTCTCAAGCAGCGCCACAACCTGCAGCTTGTGGTTATCGATTACCTGCAGCTGATGACATCGGGCAAACGTGTAGAAAATCGTCAACAAGAGGTCTCTGAATTCTCTCGACAGCTTAAATTGATGGCGAAAGAACTTGATGTTCCAGTGATTGCAATCTCACAGCTCAACCGTGGTCCTGAACAGCGTACAAATAAGGTTCCGATGCTCTCTGACTTACGTGAATCGGGATCGATTGAACAAGATGCTGACGTTGTTATCTTGCTGCACCGCGAAGATATGTATGACTCACAGAATCGCCAAGGCGAGGCAGACCTCATCGTTGCAAAGCACCGTAACGGCCCTACGCGGACCATTACCGTGACAGCTCAACTTCACTTTGCCCGCTTTACCGATATGGCAGCTAACCCTGGTTCAGGTCGCGACTTCACCTCATCACAACCATCAGATTTTGAACAACCTTCATCACCTGGTGATGGTGGATGGAACGAATAGTTTTTAACTAGCCTTCGTCGCTGCAATCTTTGCTTTATCTGCAATATAAATTCCAATAAGCACAATTGCAGCGCCACTTAATTGGATTGGCGCCCAACTTTGCGCCAGCCAGATCCATGCAAAAGCTCCAGCGAGAACTGGCTCTAACATCCCCACCACACTCGCTGTCGATGGAGCCATTCGTCGTAGCCCACCGATAACAAAGAGGTAGGGAACGATTGTTCCCATCACAATAATCCACGCGACTAATACCCACCCCGGAAGAAATGTTCCGTCAAAAACCCCTTGCAAGTTCATGCTCTTTGAAAATATCTCAAAAGGGAATTGCCAGATAGGCATAACAAGGGTCCACGTCAGAGCGGCTATACCTAAACCCCAAGCCGTCATCGATTGTGCCGATCGCGTCTGACCAACTTGAGAGCCAACGAGAAAGTAAACGGCGAGTGCGAAGGCCGAGATAAGAGCTCCAATAATTCCGATCAGATCAAAGATAAGGCCATCCCAGACCTTTGCGATAAAGATTAAGCCAAGGAATGAGAGTGCAATGCCACCCCACATCGCACGCGGTACATCTTTCTTGCGCACAAATTTAATCCAGAGAACAATCCAGATAGGTGCGGTGAATTCAATAATAAGGACAAGGCTTAACGGGACACCTCGCTGAATACCGAGAAAATAGCCTGCCTGTACCGCAGCAAAACCAATCACGCCAAAGAGAATCAAGGTGGGGATCTCTTGCCGAGTCGCGCGTAGGGAATTTCTATTACGCGCCACAATAAAGATAAATAGAATTGTGAATGCACCAATGCAGCGAACTTGG
This sequence comes from Candidatus Planktophila sp., assembly GCA_044341445.1. Taxonomy (GTDB): domain Bacteria; phylum Actinomycetota; class Actinomycetes; order Nanopelagicales; family Nanopelagicaceae; genus Planktophila. Next base: position 2,373 of record JBIIRQ010000097.1, on the reverse strand, counting down.
GTCAGGCGAAACGGTGACATATGGTCTAAGACCACGGTCGAGATTACCCCGTTAAAGGAGAAGAAGAGCGCACCTAAAATCAGGTAGATCTCACCACGGAAGCGATCGAGCATCAGGTAAGGGTATCTGATTAGAAAGCGTTCTCTGAAATCTCCATAATCGCACTATCTGTGGCTTCAACGATCTTTCGATCTGCTGTGATGTGTGGAAGGTAATTCGCGACAAAGAAGTGAGCCGATGCAATCTTTCCTTCGTAGAATGCGGCATCTTTTCCAGCGCCTTCTGCGATCTTTGCGGTTGCGATATCAGCTTGACGCAATAAGAGCCAGGCGGTGATGATGTCACCGACTGCCATAAGTACACGAGAGGTATTTAGACCCACCTTGTAAATCTCATCAGCCTTATCTTGTGATGCCATCGCATGGCCAACAAGAACTCCGACCATTCCTTGCAGATCACCGAGTGCTTTAAGTAGCGCCTGCTTCTGCGCATCGTGTACGCCGCCAGTTGCAGCAAAAGCACCAATCTCTTTTCCGAGAAACCCAAGTGCCTTTCCACCATCTTTAACAATTTTGCGGAAGAAGAAATCTAAACCTTGAATTGCCGTTGTTCCTTCATACAAGGTATCGATCTTGGCATCGCGTACATATTGCTCAATCGGCCAGTCACGAGTAAATCCGGCGCCACCAAATGTTTGGAGCGATTCAGTACCAAGTAGCGTCCATGATTTCTCAGAACCAAAACCCTTAACTACCGGAAGCAAAAGGTCGTTGAGAGCCTCCATCTTGGTTAGCAGCTCTTCGTCCCCAGCTTGGCGCGCAAGTTCGATCTCATCTTGAATTGATGCGGTGTAGAGAACAAGTGCGCGCATTCCTTCTGAGTAAGACTTTTGGACCATCAGCGAACGACGCACATCTGGGTGATGAATAATGCTGACACGAGGTGACGCTTTATCGTTCATCACCTTCATATCTCCACCTTGGATACGTTGCTTGGCATAGAGCAAAGCTTGCTGGTATCCAGCAGAGAGGGTTGCTATCGCCTTTGTTCCCACCATCATGCGGGCAAATTCGATTACCTTAAACATCTGCGCGATACCTTGGTGAACATCGCCCAAGAGGTATCCAACAGCTGGTTCTTTCTCTCCTAAATTAACTTCACATGTTGCTGAAACGTTAAGCCCCATTTTATCTTCGAGCGCCGTGACATAAACACCATTGCGCTTTCCAAGTTCACCTGTTTCAAAATCAAACATGAACTTCGGAATCAAGAAGAGCGAGAGCCCCTTTGTTCCTGGCCCACCACCTTCCCGGCGCGCGAGTACGAAGTGAATAATATTGTCGTAGAAATCGGCATCACCGGATGTGATGTAACGCTTTGTTCCTGTGATGTGCCATGTTCCATCTGGTTGCTCGACAGCCTTGCTGCGACCTGCACCAACATCTGAACCTGCATCAGGTTCGGTTAGCTGCATCGTTGCACCCCAGTGGCGATCCACCATGTGCTTTGCAATCTTCTTCTGTTCATCAGTGCCAAGAACATATGCAACATGTGCAAAGGCATAACCAGATGCGTAGATATGAATTGCTGGATTTGAACCAAGAACCATCTCGGCGATTGCCCAACGAACTGATGGTGGAATTTTTAGGCCGCCAAGTTCTACTGGCGCATCAACGCGCCACCACTCACCATCAATATAAGATTTGTATGATTTTTTAAAACTCTCTGGCAAGGTGACATTGCCAGTCTCTTTATTTAGTTCGGCCCCGATGCGATCACCCTCGACAAAAGAATCTGCCAGATCGTTCTCGCACATACGTTTTACTTCTTCAAGCATGCCCACAGCAGTCTCGCGGTCGATATCCGAATATAAAGAAGTTCCAAGAACCTTCTCTCGACCCAAGAGATCAAAGAGGCAAAATTCGATATCGCGGAGGTTGGCTATGTAATGTCCCATGGAGATATGGTGCTACCCACCGGTAACTTATGCAACTTGTGGCTACTGGCAATTTTCGCGCCGTGGGAGATAGGCTCGCGCCGTGCTACTTAGTGATCGCGATATTCGAAGCGAAATTTCCGCCGGACGCGTAGGCGTCGAACCCTTCCATGAGGCGATGATTCAGCCATCCTCGGTCGATGTCCGGCTCGATAAGTTCTTCCGTGTCTTTGAAAACCACAAGTATTCGGTAATCGACCCATCTCTCGAGCAGCCTGAGCTCACTCGCGAAGTTATCGCCGACGGCGCCGAACCATTTATCTTGCACCCAGGCGAATTTGTTCTCGCCAGCACATATGAAGTCATCACATTGCCAGATGACATCGCAGGTCGGCTAGAAGGAAAGTCTTCCTTGGGGCGCTTGGGCCTACTCACAC
>JBIIRQ010000135.1:0-3155 GCA_044341445.1 Candidatus Planktophila sp. | reverse complement strand
CTATGCAGAACATTTGATCTCACCTTTTTACTCACCATGTCTTTCTGAAGCGTGTGTTCCTGAAGCTGTCATCGGTGGCTTCAATCCGATCAGCGCGCAAATTCTTAATTTTCCATTATCGCCAGCGCTCATCATTTTGATCTTCCCTCTTGGTTTCCGAATGACGTGTTACTACTATCGCAAGGCGTATTACCGCGCATTCTGGATGTCACCACCAGCATGCGCAGTGGCTGAACCACATAAGAAGTACACCGGAGAAACTCGTCAGCCGCTGATCTTGCAAAATGCGCACCGCTGGTTTTTCTATGCAGGTCTAATTTTTAACGTGATCCTCACCTACGACGCGATCATCTCCTTTAAGAATAAAGAAGGAGAATGGGGACATATGAGCGTTGGCTCACTTGTCTTGGTCTTTAGCACCGCGATGCTCTGGATGTATTCACTCTCATGTCACACATGTCGCCACACCATCGGCGGACGGTTGAAACATTTTTCTAAACATCCAATCCGATATAAGGCATGGACAACAATTTCACGTCTCAATCATTCACATGCCCTCTTTGCATGGATCTCACTCTTTGCCGTTGCATTTGCCGATATCTATATCCGCCAAGTCGCCTCAGGCGCATGGACCAATTTCTATTTCTTCTAAGGGATGACAAAAATGACTGAACTAGAACGATATAAATATGACGTCCTTGTTATTGGTGCTGGTGGGGCTGGACTTCGCGCAGCTGTAGAAGCACGTGAGGCAGGCCTTCGCGTAGCAATTATTTGTAAATCATTATTTGGTAAGGCTCACACCGTTATGGCAGAGGGCGGCGCAGCTGCATCGATGGGTAACGTCAATGGTGGAGATAACTGGCAGGTTCACTTCCGCGACACAATGCGCGGCGGAAAATTCCTTAACCATTACAGAATGGCTGAACTCCACGCAAAAGAATCTCCAGATCGCATCTACGAACTTGAGATGTGGGGCGCGCTCTTTGATCGCACCAAAGAGGGAAAGATTAGCCAGCGTAACTTCGGTGGGCACGAATACCCACGTCTAGCTCACGTTGGCGATCGCACAGGGTTAGAGCTCATCCGCACAATGCAACAGAAGATTGTCCAGCTACAACAAAAAGATGCGCGCGAATATGGAAATGCAGAAGCGAATATTCGTGTCTTCGCTGAACTCACAATCACTGAGATCATCAAAGAGAGCGGAAAAGTTGCAGGTGCCTACGGCTACTGGCGCGAAGGCGGAAACGAAGTTTTATTTGAGGCACCAGCTGTTGTAATTGCAACCGGTGGAGTTGGAAAGACATTTAAGATCACATCGAATTCATGGGAAGGCACAGGAGATGGCCACGCGTTAGCTCTTAAGGCCGGTGCCAACCCCGTTGATATGGAGTTTTTACAATTCCACCCTACGGGAATGGTCTGGCCACCATCTGTACGAGGAATTCTTGTTACTGAATCAGTTCGCGGAGAAGGTGGAGTTCTTACCAATACTCTCGGCGAACGATTTATGTTCAAGTACATCCCAGAAGTATTTAGAGATAAGTATGCAGATAATGAAGAAGAGGCAGATCGTTGGTATCTCGATCAAGATAACAACCGCCGTCCACCAGAGCTTCTCCCGCGCGATGAAGTTGCACGCGCAATTAACTCTGAGGTGAAAGCTGGCCGTGGCACAGAACATGGCGGAGTATTCCTCGATGTTTCAAAGCGAATCCCTGCCGAAGTTATTAAGAAGCGCCTTCCATCGATGTGGCACCAGTTCTATGAACTTGCTGGTGTGGATATCACCAAAGAGGCGATGGAAGTTGGTCCAACCTGTCACTACGTGATGGGCGGTGTTGAAGTTGAGCCAGATACCGCTGCTGCAGTTGGTGTTCCAGGACTCTTTGCTGCAGGTGAAGTTGCTGGAGGAATGCACGGATCTAATCGTCTTGGCGGAAACTCACTCTCAGATCTACTCGTCTTCGGCCGCCGTGCAGGAATGGGTGCCGCTGCTTACGTTAAAGGTGCGACACCTGTTGCAGTGAGCGAGGCATCAATCAAGGCTGCTGCCGATCGCATTCAAGCTCCATTTACTCGTGCCGGTGGTGAGAACGCGTACTCATTGCACCAAGAGCTGCAAGAAGTTACACATAATCTCGTTGGAATTATCCGAACTGGATCTGAACTTAAAGATGCAATCGGGAAAATTGCCGAAATCCGAAAGCGCAGCCAGAACGTAAGCGTTGCAGGAGATCGTAAATTCAACCCAGGATTCCACCTGGCATTTGATCTCGACAATATGTTGTTAGTCGCCGAGAGCACTGCCAAGTCAGCAATTGCTCGTGAAGAATCTCGCGGAGGACACACTCGCGATGACTTCCCGGGCATGAATGATAAATGGCGACAGCTAAACCACATCTCGTCATATAACGGTAATGAAGTTGTTGTACGTGAGCAGAAACTTCCAGCGCTACCAAAAGAGCTCTTCGATCTCTTTGACGTTCACGAGTTGGAGAAATACATGACATCGGAAGAAATTGCGAAAGGCGGTTCCAACTAATGGCGCGCAAAGTAAATCTTCGGATCTGGCGTGGTGATTCAACGAGCGGATCTCTTCAAAATGTTGAAGTAGATGCCAATGAAGGCGAAGTAGTCCTCGATGTGATTCATCGCGTACAAGCAACCCAGATGGGCGATCTCGCAGTTCGTTGGAACTGCAAGGCCGGTAAGTGTGGCTCTTGCTCTATGGAGATTAATGGAAAGCCACGTCTTGCATGCATGACTCGCATGAGTTCATTTGAAGAAGGCGAAGAGATCACAGTGACGCCACTTCGCGCATTTCCTGTAATTAAAGATCTTGTTGCTGATGTCTCCTTTAACTATAAGAAGGCGATGGAGATCCCGGCTTATGAGCACCCAGCAGATCTTGGTCCAGGCGAAGCCCGCATGGAGCAGATCGACGTTGAGCGCAGCCAAGAATTCCGTAAATGTATTGAGTGTTTCCTCTGTCAAGATACCTGTCACGTTATCCGTGATCACGAAGAGAACAAGAAGTCATTTGCAGGACCACGATTCTTTATTCGTATCGCAGAGCTTGATATGCACCCACTAGATATGTTGAAGAACCGTAAGCGCACCGCTCAAGAAGAGCATGGCCTGGGAATGTG
>JBIIRQ010000096.1:0-4060 GCA_044341445.1 Candidatus Planktophila sp. | reverse complement strand
GCACCCATGAGCGCTTGTGTCAACATAGATCGTTGTGGATGTTCCGCCACATCTTTAGCTTCAATTGTTCCAGCCGTTAACAACTCTTGCATCACAGTGTGATCAACGCTCAATTGTTCAATAGTTGTGCCTTGAATTCGGTAGAGCCGCGAGTCTCCGATATGAAGGAGGGCCAATTTGTTATTACGAAGAAAGAGAGATGTGAGGGTTGTGCCCAATCCAACTAAATCCGGATCTTCATCGCTCGCCTCTTTCAGCGCTTCATCAATATCTGCAATGGATGAATTAAAGAGATCATCTGATGAGTCTTGATCGACTTCTTGATCTAAAAAAATTGCCGCTCTGCGAGCAAGAACTAAGAGTGCAATCGACGATGCAACTTCTCCTCCAGCATGTCCACCCATACCATCGGCAACTGCAAGCAGGCGTGGATGAGTGAGTGCTCCATCTTCATTTCCATTTCGAACCAAACCAATAGCCGAGCGCGCTGCGCTTTGGAAATAGAGGCCATTCATATAGGTAAGCCTAATGGCAGGTGAGATCGAAGTACGGCGCTCGGCTATCCTTAGGCAGTGAGTACATATGCCTATCTCGGCCCAGTCGGGACATTTACCGAGGCTGCGCTCAAGAAGATAACGACTGCGCAAGATTCACGCGTTCCTTATGCAAATGTGACTGCAGCCCTTGATGCTGTGCGTACAGGGGAAGCTGCCTACGCGCTAGTTCCCATCGAGAATTCTGTGGAAGGCGTCGTTGCTCGCACGCTAGATGAATTAGCAACGGGGGCACCTCTTGTTATTGCAGGAGAAGTAACACTGCCCGTCTCTTTTGCACTGATGTCTTTGCCGGGCAGAACAGAGATTTCTACAATTGCAACACATCCACATGCAGAGGCGCAATGTCGCACATATATTGCTCAGCGCTATCCGCATGCGGAGTTAGTTCCAACAACATCAACTGCAGCGGCAGCACAGGCACTTTCACGTGGAGAGTTTGATGCTGCGATCGCATCTAGCGCTGCGGCAGAACACTTTGGTTTGACAATCATCGAAGAAAATATTGGTGATAACGATGGAGCAGTTACCCGATTTGTATTAGTCCAAAAGCCTGGCCAGATACCAAAGCCAACCAGTGATGATCGAACCTCTGTCGCACTCTTTATCGATATTGATCATGCTGGCGCACTTCTTGAAATTCTCACAGTTTTCGCAGATCACAATGTGAATCTGACATTTATTCAAAGCCGCCCTACAGGTCGCGAACTCGGCCACTACCATTTCATTATTGATGTCGAAGGACATTGCCAGGACGAACCAGTTGCCAAATCTCTGAGCGAGCTCGCTGAGATTTGTGATGAGATTAGATTCTTGGGTTCATATCCACGAGAGGCGCGAAAATGATTGACCTTAAATTTCTCCGTGAAAACCCAGATGTAGTCCGTGCCTCCCAGAAAGGGCGCGGCGAAGATGTAGCAATCGTAGATAAGGTTCTTGCCAGTGATGATGCTAAACGTGCCGCCATTACTGAATTCGAGCAGTTAAGAGCTCAGCAGAACGTCCTCTCAAAATCTGTTGGTGCGGCAACTGGAGATGAAAAAGTAGCGCTATTGGCTAATTCAAAAGAGTTGGCGGAGAAGGTAAAGGCCGCTGATGCCAAACGTGGCGAGTTAGAAGCGGTAGCGCTTTCTCATGCGATGGTTATCTCAAATATTTTAGATCCGGAAGCACCGATCGGCGGAGAAGAAGATTTCGTAGTCATCGAGCACGTTGGAACTCCCCGTGATTTTTCTAGCGCTGGCTTTGCACCAAAAGATCACGTCGAACTCGGCAAACTTCTTGGCGCAATTGATACAGAACGCGGTGCAAAAGTTTCCGGTTCACGTTCGTATTACCTGACTGGAGTCGGTGCACTGCTGGAATTCGCACTCGTCAACTACGCAATTTCATCGGCAACCAAAGCGGGATTTATTCCTGTTATTCCTCCCGTTTTAGTAAAGCCGGCAGCTATGGAAGGTACCGGGTTTCTGGGACAAGCTGCCGAAAATGTTTACCACTTAGAGAAAGATGACTATTACTTAGTAGGTACCAGCGAAGTGCCACTTGCAGCCTTTCATATGGATGAAGTTCTCGATGGGGCAAAACTTCCATTGCGATACGCCGGATACTCCTCATGTTTTCGCCGCGAAGCCGGCAGCTATGGTAAAGATACGCGTGGAATTATTCGCGTCCATCAATTTGATAAAGTTGAAATGTTCTCATTCTGTAAACCAGAAGAGGCTAAGCAGGAGCATCAAAGACTTTTACAGTGGGAGAAGGATTTCCTCAATGCTATGGAGATTCCATATCGCGTGATCGATGTCGCTTCAGGTGATCTAGGCTCTAGCGCTAACCGTAAGTTTGATATTGAGGCATGGATCCCGACACAGGATGCGTATCGCGAGGTAACAAGCACATCAAACTGCACCGAGTTCCAGGGGCGCCGCTTAAACATTAGATATAAAGATAGTGATGGCACAAAAGCTATTGCCACCCTTAATGGAACCCTCGTAGCAATTCCGCGCATGATTGTTGCGATTCTAGAGAATCATCAAAATGCTGATGGAACAGTGAATGTTCCTGCTGCCCTGCAACCATTTTTAGGCATGACACGATTTGAGCTTGTGTGAATCTAGGAAAAACTCGCCCCAAACTTATTGCTACTGATCTGGATGGAACGATTGTTCATCACGACGGGACAATTACCGGACGCACGCTTGCAGCTTTTTCGCGCGCCCGTGAATTAGGGGTTGAGATTTGGTTTATTACAGGGCGTCCTCCACGTTGGATGGGCGAGATAAAAGATGCCTTCGGTTATGGAAATGCAATCTGTTGCAATGGCGCGATGCATTACGACTTAATGACTGGAAACTCTATTGAAGAGTGGGCAATTCCTGATGATCTTTTACACGAGACAATCAAGCGCTTACGTAGATCAATTCCAGGAGTAGCATTTGCAATTGAGTCACATAATTTCTTCAAACGCGAAAAATCATATGTAGCAGTCTGGGATGCTGGTATTGATCACAATGGATGTAACCAGATAGAAGAAGTGCTCACTCTTCCAATTTTGAAAATGCTCGTTCGTTGCCAGGGCAACGACTTCACTTCAGATGAAATGTTAGAAATAGCAGTCCGTGAAATTGGCGACCTAGTAACCATCACACACTCCAGTGCTACGGCCTCACTGCTCGAAATTTCAGCTAAAGGAGTTTCAAAGGGTGAAACGTTGGCGCTGATGGCTGGCAGGTTAGGAATTTCAGCCGATGAATGTGTCTCATTCGGCGATAATCCAAATGATTTTTCAATGCTTGAGTGGTGTGGTCGCTCGTATGCGATGGCCGATGGTCATGCAGATGCACAACATTATGCAAAAGATGTGGCTGAACCTTGCACCGAAGATGGCGTTGCCAAGATCATCGAAAAACTACTCGACCTTCCTGCCTAAAGACTGCCGATTTTTTAGATACGCCGTTCTTCATGTAGCCTCTCCCACGGAGGGCTCGCATAGCGGCCGAGTGCACCGGTCTTGAAAACCGGCAGGTGAAAGCCTCGTGGGTTCAAATCCCACGCCCTCCGCCAGTTTTCTTTCTATCTGCTTTTTTGTGGCTGACTTCATAGCCTCTAGACGGCCACCCACCTAGCGTCTTTGACTTAATCGGCGCACACTTGCCCTATTAAAGCCACCCAGTTGTGGCGAGAGTGGGCAAAAAAGGGGTATCAAAGAATGTCAGGAGTTTTCTCTCCATCACGTGCGCAGATTAAAGAGCGCACACTTCGAACAGATAAATGGTGGTTGCAACCCCTTGCGACATTCGGTGTTCTCTTCAGCTTTGTTATCTATGCAACCTTCCGTGCATTTGAAGGTAAGTACTACTATGCAGAACATTTGATCTCACCTTTTTACTCACCATGTCTTTCTGAAGCGTGTGTTCCTGAAGCTGTCATCGGTGGCTTCAATCCGATCAGCGCGCAAATTCTTAATTTTCCATTATCGCCAGCACTTATCATTTTGATCTTCCCTC
>JBIIRQ010000095.1:0-4109 GCA_044341445.1 Candidatus Planktophila sp. | reverse complement strand
AGGCGATCACAACTTTCTTCAACTCTGGCTTTGTAAAACCTTCCAAACCGGCACGCACTTGGCGGATCACATGTGAAACATGGGCGCCAGATTCACGGATTGGGAGTTCTTCGCCAACGCAGAAAATCGGTATGAGATCGTGGGCAAGAGCGGCCCGAATCTTCTTATTAACAACTGCATCATCTTCTTTATGGATAGCCCGACGCTCAGAGTGACCGACTACAACAAAGGTGCAGCCTAACTTTGAAAGCATTGATCCGGAAATATCGCCGGTGAAGGCTCCACCATTTTCTGGAGATACATCTTGTGCACCGTAGAGCAAGCGAAGGCGATCTCCATCGATGAGCGTTTGAATAGATCGAATATCAGTAAATGGAGGAAGAATTGCGATGTCAACCGCGTCATAATCTTTATCCGAGAGTGAATAGACAAGCTTCTGTGCAACTGCAATCGCCTCAAGGTGATTGAGGTTCATCTTCCAATTGCCCGCCATCAGTGGCTTGCGCATATTCTTCTCCTTTGAGGTGGTTGTAAATTACAGCAAGATTAGAGATCAAGTGCCTTAAGACCCGGGAGTTCTTTACCCTCGAGGTATTCCAGAGATGCTCCCCCGCCAGTTGAGATATATCCGAAGTCGCTGTCGGCAAAACCGAGCGCTCTCACTGCCGCAGCGGAATCACCGCCACCAACAACTGATATTCCAGAGACGCGAGTAAGTGCTTCCGCGACAACCTTGGTGCCGTGAGCAAAATTCGGAAATTCAAAGACACCCATGGGCCCATTCCAAAAAACAGTCTGGCATTGAGCAATTGCTTCGGCGAATGCTTTGGCTGATTCTGGGCCAATATCAAGACCCATCTGATCAGCCGGAATTGCATTGGCTGGAACGAGTGTGGGTTGCGAATCAATAGTAAATTCAGGGGCTACCACGATATCGGTGGGCAAAATCAATCTGACTCCTGCCTTCTGCGCCTTTTCAATCAACTCTTTCACCGTTGGTATCAGATCAACTTCTACAAGTGACTTACCAATCTGATAGCCCTGTGCGGCTAGAAATGTAAAGACCATTCCGCCACCAATTGCCATGACATCCACTTTATTGAGGAGATTGGAGATCACTCCAATTTTATCTGAGACCTTCGAGCCGCCAAGTACTACTCCATAAGGTCGGGCTGGTTCAACGGTCAATTTCTTAAGGACTTCAACTTCAGCGCTGACTAAGAGCCCAGCTGCATGTGGAAGGAGCTGTGGAAGGTCATAGACAGATGCGTGCTTTCGATGAACTGCACCAAAGCCATCTCCCACATAGAAGTCAGCCAGCGAAGCCAAGTTCTTTGCCAATACTTGACGCTCTGATTCTTCTTTAGAAGTTTCCGCCGAAGTAAAGCGAATATTTTCCAATAGGAGAACATCTCCCGGCTTGAGATTACCTGCCGCAGAGATGACATCGCTACCTTCTACTGCACCAGGAAAAGCAACTGTTCTTCCCAGTAATTCACCGAGACGTGTGGCAACCGGAGCCAAAGAGAGCTCTGGTTTGAATTCGCCCTTAGGGCGACCTAAGTGAGCGGCAATCACAACGCTAGCACCAGCAGAAATCAAGTATTCAATTGTTGGGAGCGAAGCCTTTATTCGACCGTCATCAGTAATGACACCATTTTTAAGTGGCACATTGAGATCACAGCGGAGAAAGACGCGCTTTCCAGCGAGATCGCTACCCTGCAATTGCATCAGAGTTTTTTACCAACAAGCCCAACAAGATCGACGAGACGATTTGAGTATCCCCACTCGTTGTCATACCAACCAACAATCTTTACTTGGTTTCCGATCACCTTGGTAAGACCTGAGTCGAAGATGCATGAAGAAGGATCAGTGACGATATCGGAAGAGACGATTGGATCTTCGGTGTAGGAAAGAAATCCCTTAAGCGCGCCCTGTGCGGCAGCCTTCATCGCTGCATTGATCTCGGCAACAGTTGCCTCTTTCGCTAGTTCGACGGTGAGATCTGTAGCCGATCCTGTTGGAACCGGAACGCGCATCGCATAACCATCAAGCTTGCCCTTGAGTTCTGGCAATACCAGTGAGATCGCCTTAGCTGCCCCGGTTGAGGTTGGAATCATATTTGTTGCGGCAGCCCGTGCGCGACGAAGATCTTTGTGAGGGAAATCTAGAATTACTTGGTCATTGGTGTAGGCGTGGATTGTTGTCATCAAACCTTTCACAATTCCCCAGTTATCCTGAAGAACTTTCGCCATAGGTGCAAGACAGTTTGTTGTGCACGAGGCGTTTGAGATGATGTGGTGGTTCGCTGGATCGTACTTTTCATGGTTGACACCCATTACGATCGTAATATCTTCATCCGATGCTGGTGCAGAGATAATCACTTTCTTAGCACCCGCGGCGATATGTTTGCCTGCATCGGCTGCCTTGGTGAAATGTCCCGTAGATTCAATGACAATGTCGGCACCGACTGCGCCCCATGGAAGATTTGCTGGGTCGCGATCTGCAAAGACCTTAATTGTCTTTCCACCAACAGTGAGGCTCTCATCAGTATGTGAGACCTCTAATCCGAGGCGACCTAAAATTGAGTCATACTTGAGTAGGTGAGCAAGAGTTGCGTTATCTGTGAGATCGTTGATGGCAACAATATTTATCTCAGGGTTGGCCAATGCGGCGCGAAAGAAGTTGCGGCCAATGCGTCCAAAACCATTAATTCCTACGTTAATCATAAGTAAACCTTTTTCTAGTGGGACCCACTCAAGGAAGTCGGCACGATATCTGCCACAGCGCTGGGGTCTGGGCCAACCTTATCAGCCGATGAGAGCCAAGAAGTACTACTCGCCAAGCAGGTCAGGCGACAAACCCGCCTCGGTATCAGGGATCCCTAATTCAGAAGCGCGCTTATCGGCCATCGCTAACAATCTACGAATCCGACCTGCGATCGCATCTTTTGTCATTGGTGGGGTTGCAAGTGAACCCAACTCCTCAAGGCTGGCTTGCCCATGACTGATTCGTAACTCACCCGCTTCTTTTAAGTGATCCGGAATTTCAGGACCGAGAATTTCCATTGCACGTTGTACGCGCGCAGCAGCTGCGACGGCGGCACGAGCTGACCGGCGAAGGTTTGCATCATCGAAATTAGCGAGTCGATTTGCAGTTGCCCGTACTTCACGACGCATGCGTCGCTCTTCCCATGCAAGCACACTTTCATGTGCACCTAAACGAGTAAGCAATACTCCGATCGCATCACCATCGCGAATAACAACTCGATCAACTCCGCGTACTTCGCGCGCTTTAGCGGCAATCCCGAGACGTCGCGCAGCACCGACCAAAGCAAGGGCCGCTTCAGGACCAGGGCATGTGATCTCGAGTGAAGAAGAGCGTCCCGGTTCTGTCAGTGAGCCATGTGCAATAAAAGCCCCTCTCCATGCTGCCTCAGCGTCGCAGATATTTGCCGATACAACTTGTGGTGGAAGTCCTCGGATCGGACGACCATTTCCATCGATCAGCCCAGTCTGCCTAGCTAGCGCATCACCTGATTCGATGACACGAACAACATACCTAGAACCCTTGCGCAGACCGCTTGATGAGAGAACAGCCAAATCACTGTCATGCCCGTAAATGTCAGCGATATCTTTTTTCAACCTGCGCGCACTCTGGGATGTATCCAATTCAACTTCAATGACAACCTTGCCCGCTGCTATATGTAACCCACCAGCAAAGCGGAGAAGGGATGAAACTTCGGCCTTGCGGCAACATGGTCGGGTGACAGAAAGGCGACTTAGTTCATCTTTTACCGCTGCAGTCATAGCCATTGGGCTATCCAACCAAAGATTTCCCGACAATGTGCGAGAAAAGAAGGGCTAATTTTTTCGGATCATGGTGAGTTCTATTATCTCCGCTACGCAGATCTGCAGCTAACAACTCTCCACCTTGGGTTGAAACTTTTTCTCGAAGGATCTCGGCTGTATTGCCCACCTCGATCGTTGATAAATCCGCAATCACATAGTCAAAATGCAGATCGGCTGCCAAGCCTTGGATCGCACTCAAGTGATCAATAGCACTTCGCCCGGAAAATTCTCCCGCATGCTGCTCATCCAGATTAAGTA
>JBIIRQ010000094.1:0-4119 GCA_044341445.1 Candidatus Planktophila sp. | reverse complement strand
TAATCGGGAGAAACGTTTTCTGCTCAAATGATTGAGAGATAGCTTTGCGGAGTTCGGGTATCCCTGAAATTTCCCCGGCAGAGATAGCTTGGATCCCGATATTTCCGAGAAGTGTTGCCTCAACCGGGCCGGCTGTAACAGTTTTTCCTGTCACATTTGCAATTAATTGATTGAGGAAGTGGTTTGCGCTGCCACCGCCAACGATGAAGATACTTTCAAATACTCGATTTTCAACTTTTTCAAATTCAAGAATAACCTCATGATATGCGTGGGCGAGGCTATCGAAAATGCAACGGGCGAATTCACCTGGAGTTTTTGGTACTGCAACACCATTGAGTTCGCAGAAATCTCGAATGCGTCCGACCATATCTCCAGGGTGCAGAAAACTATTGTCAGTTGGGTTTATGAGAAAAGAGTCGGCTGGAATCGTCTGCGCATCTGTGATCAATTCATCAATAGTCTTTGGCATCCCAGCATTTGCCCAGTCTCTCTGACACTCAGAGATCAACCACATGCCGATGACATTACGCAGCAGACGAACAGTTCCCTCTACGCCAAGCTCGTTCGTGAGATTAATCTGCAGGGCTTCATTCGATAAGTTTGGGACGCTCTTCTCGTAGCCTACGAGTGACCAGGTTCCACTTGAAATATAGATTGATTTTTCAGGAATAGGCATCGGTACTGCAGCGACAGCAGATGCGGTGTCATGTGAGCCCACCGCAACAACTTCTATGCCATCGAGTTTGCCGTGACCAGAGATTTTACCCAGGCTGGCACCTGCTTCATGTAGGGCTGGAAAAATCTCGAAGGGCAGCTTCAAATCTCTAATGAGATCCCAATCCCAATCGCGCAGCGCGGGATTGAGTAATTGAGTAGTTGATGCATTTGTGACTTCTTGAGTTGTGCTGCCACAGAGAAAGTAATTCAGCGCATCAGGAAGCAGAAGAAATTTCTCCACATCGATAAATTCACCAACTGATGTTCCTGCAATCAGTTGATAAATCGTATTAAAAGGGAGGAACTGAATACCTGTTGCGTTATAGATTCTTTCCTTGCCATGGAGCTCAATCGTTCTCTCCATGACGTTATCTAGCCGATGGTTTCGATAACTAAATACTCGCGGATTGAGATCCCCATCTTTTTTAATCAGCTGATAATCAACGGCCCAAGTATCAACGCCAACAGATGTGAGATCATATTTTTCTTTCGCCTTATGCAGACCTATGAGCACTTCGCGTTGAAGTTCACTCCAGTTCCATAACAAGCCATGCTCAGGATCTGTGAACGGCTCATTTAAAAAGCGATGAACAATTTCGAAGGTGATGGCCCCATCTACAACTGAGCCAACTGCTACACGACCACTGGTGGCACCTAAATCAATTGCTGCATAGGCTGACATGGTTAACGAAGGAAGGCACTCGCGACGCCGCTATCTACAGGAATATGTAATCCGGTAGTTAATGGCAGATCTCCGGCGACAAATGCAAAAGCTGCAGCGGCTATGTGAGAAGGGAGAACCTCGAGCTTTAAGATGCTGCGCTGCGCGTAGAAAGCTCCTAGCTTCTCTTCTTCCACACCGTATACAGCGGCACGATTAGCACCCCAACCGCTGGCAAAAATTCCGGATCCTTGCACTACGCCGTCTGGGTTAATTCCATTTACGCGTATTCCATATTCTCCGAGCTCTGCCGCCAAAAGACGCACTTGGTGGGCCTGATCAGCCTTAGTTGCACCGTAGGCAACGTTATTTGGTCCGGCAAATACAGAATTCTTTGAAGCAATATAGAGAATATTGCCAGCCATTTTCTGCACGATCATAACTTTGGCTACTTCTCGAGAGAACAAGAAAGATCCACGAGCCATAACGTTGTGCTGCAGATCCCAATCTTTAACAGTGGTCTCAACCAGTGACTTTGAAAGCGATAACCCTGCGTTATTTACCAAGATATCTAGCCCACCGAAGGCGAGACAGGTTGCATCTACAGCACTTGCGACTTGATCTTCGTCGGTGACATCAACTGCTACAGCGAGCAATCGCTCAGAGCCACCTAATTCAGTAATTAACTTTTTTGCACCTTCGAGATCACGGTCAGCAATCGCAACGCAGGCTCCTTCATCGAAGAATCTCTGAACAATCGCGCGTCCAATACCTGATGCGCCACCGGTAACCAAAGCAACATGTCCCTGCAGAGCCTTTGGTTTTGGCATACGACGTAGCTTTGCTTCTTCTAGCTCCCAATATTCGATTCGGAATTTCTCGAATTCAGAAATTGGGGCATAGGTCGACAGCGCTTCAGCACCACGCATCACATTGATGGCGTTGGTGTAAAACTCGCCGGCCACGCGTGCGGTCTGCTTATCTTTGCCGTAAGAGAACATACCGATTCCTGGAACCAAGATAATCAGCGGATCTGCTCCACGAACTGCAGGAGATTCAGGTGTGGCATAACGATTGTAATAAGCTAAATATTTCTCTCGATATTGCTTATGTAGCTCATCAACGCGGGCGATGATCTCTTCTAGATTGGCATCTGGTGCGGTATCTAAAACTAGTGGTGAAATTTTTGTTCGCAAAAAGTGGTCCGGGCACGAAGTTCCTAAAGCGGCAAGTTTTTCTAGCGACTGCCTCTCCATGAAATCTAGAACCACATCTGAATCGGTAAAGTGCCCAACCATGCGCGAATCAGTTGAGGCGACTCCGCGGAGTAATGGAGAGAGCTTGGATGCGCGTGCGCGTCGCTCGGCTAGTGGCAACGCTTTGAACTTTGCGACAACTGCTCCAAATGGATCAGTTTTGCCTTGAGACTTGATGAACTCTTCTGCCTTCTTGATTGCAGCGAGAGATCGTTTTTCACATTCATCGGATGTATCGGCCCACGTGGTCAACCCGTGACCTCCAAGAATGCATCCTTTTGCCTTTGGATTTTCTGCAGCGATGCGAGAAATCTCAAGACCAAGTTCAAAACCTGGCCGGCGCCAATCGACCCAGAGAATTTCATCGCCAAAGCAGGCCTTTGTTAAAGCTGGACCATCTGCAGAGGTCGCAAATGCAATGATTGAATCAGGATGCAGATGATCAACATGCAATTGATCTACTAGTCCATGCATCGCGGTATCGATACTCGGTGCGGCTCCACCTTTACCGAACAAGCAGTAATCAAATAAAGCGACCATCTCATCTTCACGGTCTTGGCCCACATAGACGTTCTTCAAATCATTGAGTTTATCCACGTAGAGTGAAGCTAGACCCTGCTCAGTGAGGGTGCCTAAATCGCCACCAGAACCTTTCACAAATAAAAGTGTCGTCTCTTTACCGGTGATCGGATCAGTAATGCTCCCCTTGGCAGAAGTGTTACCCCCTGCGTAATTTGTGACCCTAGGATCTGCACCCAATCGGTGAGATCTAGCAATCAGTTGCTCAACTACAGGAGTTAACTCAGATATCTTTTTAATTATGCACCCCACCCAGCTTGATTTCCGCCGACTCGTGTATCAGCAATTTTCTTGAGATAACCAGATGCCTTAAAGGCCTTCATTGGATTTGGATCGATACCTTTATCTGTGCGCCACTCCTCAAGTAATGGGCGTACATCGGTGTTATATGCATCCATTAAGACTGCATTGGCCTCAAGAACATCGCCTTCCTTCTGGGCAGCTTTAAGTGCCGCTTGATCAACAAGAAGAGCCTTTGCAGTTGCTTCTTGTACATTCAAAATTGAGCGAATCTGGCCAGGGATTTTTGCTTCGATGTTATGGCACTGATCGAGCACAAATGACACTGGAGTTCCAACATCGAATCCACCGTTGATGTTTACCTCATGGAGAATACGAAAGAGTTGGAATGGATCTGCAGCGCCAACAATCAAGTCGTCATCAGCGTAGAAACGTGAATTAAAGTCAAAAGCTCCAAGCCTTTTCGCACGTAGCAGCGAGGCGACAATGAATTCAATATTTGTTCCTGGTGCATGGTGGCCAGTGTCTACACAGACCATCGCTTTTTCACCTAGCTGGAGGCAATGTGCGTAAGAAGTGCCCCAATCAGGGATATCTGTTGTGTAGAAAGAAGGCTCGAAGAATTTGTATTCGATCAGCATTCGCTGGTTATCGCTCAAGCGCTTG
>JBIIRQ010000093.1:0-4159 GCA_044341445.1 Candidatus Planktophila sp. | reverse complement strand
TTCTCTTTGGTGCACCGATGCATATTTCTCACGGTGGATTACAACATGGCAAGGTGCGTTACTTCGATAGCGAGAATTCTCGCCCTGGGTTACCTGAAGATGTTGCTGCGATGGTAGATCAGCTCAGCGCAAATAAAATGCGTGTTTTACTCTCTAATCTGAACACAAGTAAATCTCGTGTTCTCACCTTGCAGGCAGGGACCTTTGGAGAAAATCGCTTTGATACCGTAACAATTGTGGGCGAGGATGGAAGTTCAGTAACCCACGATGTGAAATCAAAATGGCTGACAGTAGAATTAGCAGCAGGTTCGGGTGCAGCGCTACACTTCACATATTCGCGATATGTTAATCAACCGACATATGAAACACCGTACTCATCGCGCGGTGACTGGGACCCAATCATTAAAGGACGTGATCTATGAGAAAAGTATGGACACAGTGGAATGACCTGAAGCTTCCAGAAGGCATCACTCATGCGCCTACAGATGGGTTAGCTCCAGCTGCAGCCGACCTTGACTCGATTGAATTCTATGTCCCACGTTATATGGGTGGGCCGCAAGCAATTGCAATGGTCCCTCAGATGAAGAAGCTGAAGGTAATTCAATCCCCGAATGCTGGGGTTGATGATGTATTGAAAATTCGCCCAGAGGGCGTGACGCTATGTAATGCAGCAGGTGTGCATGACGCTTCCACTGCAGAGCTTGCGGTGGCCTTAGCTATTGCTTCACGACGAGGGTTTGCGCCCTTTGCACTTCAGCAACAGGCAGAACATTGGGAACATAAGCGGATGTCATCACTTGCAGATTCGAAAATTGCGATCATCGGTTTTGGAAATATTGGAAAAACCATTGTAAAGATGCTTTCAGGTTTTGAAGTCACGATCACGCCGTTTTCAAAGTCTGGTCGCGATGGATCGCTCACCTTCGATCAATTTGATCGCTTACTTCCTACATTTGATGTCATTATTTTGATTGTTCCGCTTACCGATCAGACGCGTCACCTAATGAATGCAGAACGCTTAGCAGCAATGAAAGATGGTGCAGCCCTTATCAATGTCGCTCGCGGCGGAGTTGTAGACACAGATGCGCTGATTCGTGAACTTAATTCAGGTCGCATTACTGCTGGATTGGATGTCACAGATCCTGAACCACTTCCAGATGGACATCCATTGTGGAGTGCAGGTAATGTGATTATCACCCCACATGTGGGTGGTAATACCGATGCATTTACTCCTCGTGGGCGCAAGTTGGTGGAAGAGCAACTCGCTAGATTTGCAAAAGGCGAACCACTCCTTCACATCGTCGCGCAGTAATTGCACAGTTATTGCGCAATTACTGCACAGTTATTGCGCAATTACTGCACAGTAATTCTAAAACTAGCCCTATGGTAGTCTCTGAATTTACTCGTTCTCAATTTACTACGTGTACCACGAGGGGTTAGTAATGGAATTCGATCTCCAAGAATATAAATCTGCTTGGAATTTAGATCAGGACGTCCATCATTGCAACCACGGTTCTTTCGGTGCCGTACCAATCGTCGTACAAGAGGCGCAGAAGAAGATTCAGGATCGAGTGCAATCTAATCCCGTGAAGTTCTTTGCCCGCCAAGCGATGAGCGAAGTGCAAGAAGCACGAAGCAAAGTAGCAGCATTTCTCGGGCAAAAACCAGAGCAAATTGTCTTGGTCCGAAATACAACAGAGGCTGCAAGTACAACGATGCGAGGATTCCCATTTAAGGCAGGGGATGAAGCAATTGTTCTTGATCATGAATATGGTGCAGTTATATATGCGGTTCAGCGTGCAGTTGAAGCCGCTGGAGGCAAGCTGGTCACAGTCCGTGTCCCACGTCTTGCAACAGATGAAGAAGTAGTCGCGCTCGTAAAGAAATCATTTACTCCACGTACCCGTTTATTTGTGGTTGATCATGTAACTTCAGCGACAGCTCGCACATTTCCGGTTGACGCACTCAGCGCACTCTGTCGCGAGAACGGTGTGGCAATAGCAGTAGACGCATCACACACTCCTGGAAACTTTGATTTGGATCTAGATAAACTCGACGCAGATTTCTGGTTTGGAAACCTTCACAAATGGGCCTCAGCTCCTCTTGGTTGTGGGGTCTATCGGATTGCTCCGCGTTGGCTAGAGATTATGCGCCCGCTTATCGTCTCCTGGCAGGACCACGATGCATATCCACTTCCTTGGGACATGCTTGGAACTGTTGACTTAAGCGGATGGCTAGCAGCACCAGTGGCAATTGAATTTTACGAGAAGATCGGTTGGCACCGAGTGCGCGCCGCTAACACTGCTCGCATGAGATATGGGCGCGGGTTGGTAATGGCCGAGCTAGGGGTGAGTGATGATGAGTTACGTGAAGAAGAACTACCTCTTGGCGTAGTGCGCCTTCACAAAATGGATGGTGGAAGAGATGGGTGCGCTGCTCTTCAGCGTAAATTTGCTGAAATCCATAAAATTGAGGTGCCTATCACAACTGCGTGCGACCAATATTTCATTCGAATTTCAGGCCAGCTATACAATACGCCAGCTGATTACGAAACTTTAGCGATGGCAGTGCGTAAGGAGTTTAACTAGTTATGAGTATCTCTAAGGAAGAGCTTGAGATTCTGGAAGAAATTCAACTTCGTACCCTTTGGCTAGCTGTGCGTATGGTCGACTTTGCTAACCATGATCGAGTCAATACTGATGGAATCAAAGTCGGAGGCCACCAAGCGTCAAGCGCCTCGATGATCTCAATTCTCACATCTCTCTATATGTATCATCTCGATCCCAATGATCGCGTAAGTGTTAAGCCTCACTCTTCACCAGTTTTTCACTCCATTCAGTATCTCTTAGGCAATCTAGAGAAGAAGTATTTAACGACGCTTCGTAGCGCAGGTGGACTTCAGAGCTACCCATCACGTACCAAAGATCCAGATGTCGTTGATTTCTCCACCGGCTCAGTAGGTCTTGGCGCAGCAGCGCCACTTTTTGCCGGAGTGACACGACGTTATGTTGACTCTCACTTCGGTCCACGCCCACACTCTCGCTTCATCGCTCTCATCGGAGATGCCGAACTCGATGAAGGAAATATCTGGGAAGCAGTTGCAGATCCGGCAACGGATGGACTCGGCAATGTGATGTGGGTTGTTGACTTTAATCGTCAGTCACTCGATCGAGTGATTCCAGGGATTCGTATTGCCCAATGGCGTGCGCAATTTGAGGCAGCAGGATGGCACGTTGCTGAAGTCAAATATGGAACAAAGTTAAAAGAAGCATTCGCCGAACCAGGAAGTGAAGCATTCAAACAATGGTTTGATGATATTCCTAACGAGCAATATCAATCTCTCTTCGGACAGAAGCTTGAAGAGCTGCGAGCACGCTTCCTTGATGGTGCACCTGCAGGAGTCGCCGAGTATTTAACAAAGTTTTCAGATAGCCAATTGTTCGAAATTTTAAGTGACCTTGGTGGACATAACGTGGCATCACTTGTTGAGACCTTCCAAGCGTGCGATGCGGTAACAGATCGTCCGAGCGTCGTATTTGCCTACACCGTTAAGGGGTGGGGACTTCCAATGGCGGGGGATCCTAGAAACCACTCTGCTCAGTTATCTACCGAACAGATAGATACCCTGCGTACATCGATGGGATTAACGGTAGAAAATGAATGGGATTCATATGATCCAGAATCTCGAGTAGGAAAATTCTTAGCAAAACGTAAACTCGATCTCAAGCGTGGAGAATCTACTGCTGAAATCAAAGCGGTAATTCCAACTACCACCAACCCTAAGAGCACGGGCATGATTTCGACACAAGAAGTCTTTGGACGTGTGTTAACGGAGATCAGTCGCGATGAAGCAATTCGTCCATACCTTGTAACAACTGCACCTGATGTGGCGACCTCAACAAACCTAGGTGGCTTTATTAACCGTACCGGTGTCTATCATCCTCAAGTTTTACGACGCTGGAACGAAGATCCCATGTTGAAGTGGGCTGAAGGCCCGACAGGTCAGCACATTGAACTTGGAATCAGTGAGATGAACCTTTTCATGCTTCTAGGAATGCTTGGGCTCTCACATGATCACTCCGATCAGCCACTCATTCCAATCGGCACCGTTTACGATCCATTCGTTCTGAGAGGACTCGATGCCTTCATCTACAGTGTC
>JBIIRQ010000092.1:0-4200 GCA_044341445.1 Candidatus Planktophila sp. | reverse complement strand
TCTCGGCTATCGCCCTTTCAATTGGCGACGATACGAAGATAGAGTCGAAGAAAGATCTTGAGAAAATACTTCGCCCAATAGGCTTACGTCCACGTTGGCTAGAGCACCATATGCGCTGGATTTCGTGTATCGCTACCGCCCAGAATCTAGCCGAGGAAGAATTGCCCCCTGTGCGCGGTGAGAGTGATGCACTTCCACCTGTAAAGGTCTGGCGTGAAAAATACCCACTTCGTTATGCCGCACTAACGCATGCGAAAGAGAATTTACTGGTGCGTTCTCAAGAACTCGCACTCCCACTAGAAAATCTCATCTCCCCTGAGTACGTTCGCCGTATCTGCTGGAGTAATCCCGCAGGCTCAGTAGACGCTGCTCTCTCTACATTAGGTGCCCGCCGTTGGCAGATAGAGATCGCCACCCCTATTTTGGAGGCAGCGCTCCTTGAAACTGAACCGCTCGTCGTCCAAGAACAAGTGTCCTCTGATGAAATCGATAAGAGCGAAGAAAGCTAAGTTACTTACTCTTTAAAAAATCGAATTGGACCTTCGTGGCTGAGGGAGAGAGTCTCTCCGACGGAATAACCAGAGTGGCCAACAACTCTGACTTTAATCAACTCTGATGTATGAGCTAGAGAGAAAGTGAGCATCGCATCGTGACCAAAGTAATCGAGCGCCAAGAGTTTTGCTTTCATTCCAACCGAACTCTGCTGAGAAACAACTACCTCTTCTGGGCGAATAACTACATAGCCCTTACTTCCCCCGGCATTGTTTGCAATTGCATTAAGCGGGTAACTGACTGTTCCATCTAAGCTCTGTTGAGCGGGAAGAATCATGGCGTCCCCGGTACTGACTGCAATCTCGGGTGAGGTTGGATTCTCGTAGACATCTTCTGGAGATCCGTACTGAGCGATAGTGCCATCGCGCATCAAAATCACTTTATCGGAAGCCACCAACGCTTCTTCACGATCATGGGTAACTAAAATTGCAGTGGCACCTAGGCTGCGAAGAAGTGCAATGACATCGGCGCGTAATTCGTTTCTTAAATGTGCATCAAGAGCTGAAAATGGTTCATCAAGTAAGACCATCTTCGGCTTAATCGCAAGCGCTCTGGCCAGTGCAACGCGCGTTAGCTGTCCACCAGATAACTCAGTCGGCATTGCCTGCTCATAACCTGACATACCAATGAGTTCAAGCATCTCAGAGGTCCGGCTCTCGATCTGGGATCGGCTGAACTTCTTCTTATCAATGCCAAAAGCAATATTGCGCGCAACGTTCAGGTGTGGAAAGAGAGCGCCTTGTTGCGGAACATACCCTGTCGATCGCTTATGCGGAGCTAAGGAGAGTGAAGAAAGTCCGACTAATTGCGTGCCCAAACGAATCGTGCCACCACTGGGTGTGAGTAAACCAGCAATTGCTCGGAGAAGAGTGGTCTTGCCGCAACCTGAAGGGCCTAAGAGGGATGCTATTTCACCTGAGCTCAGAGAGAAAGAGAGATCAGAGATTACCTTTCGATCCCCAAACTTTACATCTAGATGGGAGACCTCGAGCGATGTCATCGAGATTCTCCTAACTGTAAGTCACGCACACTATTCCTTGGTCTATCGAGTGCTTCTCGAGGAAGACTCAGCAAGAAAGTTGGTACTGCAGCGATAATAATCAAGAGTAACGCATAAGGTGCCGCCTCATTAAATTTGCTCACTGCAGCATAGCTCCACACCTGTGTCGCAAGAGTTTCCATTCCAATAGGGCGAAGCATGAGAGTTGCGGGCAACTCTTTCATAGCGGTGAGAAAGACCAATAGCGTGCCTAAGGCGATACTAGGAAATGCGATAGGGAACGTAATTGTTCGAGCGATCTCACCCTTACTTTTTCCCAAAGTAGCAGCTGCCTCTTTTACTGATGGAGAAATGAGCTGCAGAGAGTAATTCATCGCTGCCACAGACTTTGCTAAGAACAAAATTGCGTAAGCAAAGGCAAGAAGTGCCACCGATTGATAGAGAGGGCCAAGTTTCGATCCAAGTGAGACCAGAGCTAAGCCAATAACAACGCCTGGTAGAGCATGTGAAATTAAAACAGCTTTCTCCGATACCAGAGCAAATCTGCTTGATCCTTGAGTAACCAGCATCCCTAGGGGTATCGAGAAGAGAAGAGCAAGACCAGCACCAGCTGCTGCAATGCTTACCGTAGATAGCCCGGCAGAAAATAACTCAGCCCATTGGATAGGTGCGCTATTGGAGAAAAACCTTGAGAGTAAAACTGAAATCGGGGCTAAAACACCCGCACATGTATATATGCTCACAAGAACCAAGAGAGAAATTCTTGCCGGTGGATTACTAATTCGCAGATGCTTGGTACCAGTACGTCGGCTTGCACTTTCAGCTTCCTGCCTACGCTTGAGTCCAGATTCTAAAGCGATAAAGACGGTGGAGGCGGCAACGAGAACGAGCGCCATAATTGCCGCACCGCTTCGATCGTAGGTTGATTTAAAGAGATTTTGAATTGAAACGGTAAGGGTTGTCACATTAAGGAGTGAGACAGCTCCAAAGTCACTGAGCACATAGAGTCCCGATAAGAGTGACCCTGCACTGATCGCTCCCCTAATCTGCGGGATAACAACGCGAAAGAGAATCGCAGTCTTCGAAAGACCCAGTGTTCGCGCGACTTCAATAAGTCCAGAATCTAAGCGTCGCAGCGCGATGACGATGGAAAGCATCATGTACGGCAACGTGGTCAACACCAATATGAATATGGCGGCCACAACTCCAGATAAATCTGGCACCAGCGCAATCCAGGTATATGTAAATACATATGAGGGAATGGCAAGTGGCAAGATCATGGGAATGATGAGCAAATGCGCATATGGCAGGCGAACGAAATGAATTCCCGCCGCTATCAGAGTGCCAAGTAGAACGTTAATGAGGACTACTGCCACCAGAATGATCGCCGTCGTGGCTACGATCTCCATCGTTCTCGGTCGCAGTAACAAATCTGCAATCTCTCCTACCGGCTTCTCTGCAGCTCGAATTACAAGGTAGAAGAGGGGAATGAAAGTTACGAGAAGAACTGCTGATGCAAGAGCAACCAGGCGAGGGCTAGTTTTCTCTGATCTCGTCAATGTCTCAGTCATGAATTTTAGAGAAGTCCAACCTTGATCAGGAGTTCTTGCGTCTTTTGAATCTCAGTAAGACTTTCTAGGTCAACGGATGGAGCACCGATCTCCCTCAGCGATGGCAATCCAGCAGGTGAGATTTGATTAGCGATGAGTGAGTATTCATGAGTATCTGTTACAAATTTAGATTGCACAACCTGCGACGTCAGAAAGTTAATGAGATCTTCAGCTGCGGCATATTTCTTACTGGAATTTAGAATTCCGGCGCCAGAGACATTAACCATGTTTCCTAAGTCTCCGCTAGAAAAGAATCCGTTCTCTGCATTGATTGCTCGACCCAGTCCTTGGCTGACTTCCCATGTGTAATAGTGATTTACCAGCCCGATTGAGATTTTGCCAGAGTCGATTGCTTCCACAATTGCGCTGTTCTTCGCAAATATCTGGACATCGTTCTTGACTAAGGATTCCAACCATCGTTGGGTAAAGTCCTCACCTTTTGCATTGATGAGTGCGGTAACAAATGCCTGAAACGAGGCGTTGGTTGGTGCAATTCCCAACTTGGATTTGTAGATAGGTTTTGTGAGATCAGTGATTGATTGAGGTAGGTCGGTCAGTAACTGTGGGTTGTAGGCAAAGACGCGAGCGCGTCCTGTGACGCCAATCCAACTGCGATCGGCTGCAATGTATTGGGATTGAATATCGGCGCCCACGCCAGTACTCAATGGCGTAAAGAGCCCCTCGCGAGCAACAGCTCCAAGAGAGCCAGCATCTTGTGCGAGAAAAATATCGGCGGGAGAGTTAGAGCCTTCTTCGCGAATCTGTGCGGCTAATTCAGCTGAATCTGCATAACGAATCTTCAGAGCGATTCCACTCTCCTTCTCCCATTCGGCAAGGAATGGGGCGATGAACTCTTCCGAGCGCCCTGAGTAGATCGTGAGCTCTGTCGGGCTGCTCTCCTGCTCGGTGGAGCTTGAACATCCAGAGAGCAGTACAGCGGTGGCCAATACGAGCGAGGAAGCAATCGAAAGGCGCATACTCTGACCTTAATCCAGCCCACTGAATTACGCAACATTAGTGTTGCGTAATTCCAATCAC
>JBIIRQ010000091.1:0-4205 GCA_044341445.1 Candidatus Planktophila sp. | reverse complement strand
AGTGCTAGTAGCTCTTGCTCCGAGAAAACCATAGCGCCAAGACTAGATCATGATGTACCTTTTGGTTATCGCACTTGGTAATCGCACCAAGTACATGCGCAACGAGGGGAGCCAGCGATGTCAGTTCAGGTCTACATCTTGATTCAAACTGAAGTGGGAAAGGCATCATCTGTCGCCACTGCTATTAGTGCAATTGCCGGCGTGACTTTAGCTGAAGGAGTTACCGGACCTTACGATGTGATTATGCGCGCCGAATCTCCTTCGATGGAAGACCTTGGTCGCACAATTTTGTCCAAGGTTCAGGCAGTTCCGGGAATTACACGAACACTTACCTGCCCAGTCACACACCATTAATTTCCGAGCGCACCGTTATTTCGAAGTAACGCACTCGCTAAAAGGTGTGAGATCACTTCTTGATATGAAACTCCGCTAGCTGCCCACATCTTTGGATAGGCTGATGTGGCAGTAAATCCGGGCATTGTGTTGAGCTCATTAATGATTACTTCACCATTGGGGGTCAGAAAGAAATCAACTCTGGCAAGTCCGCTACAACCAAGTGAGATAAAGGCCGCGATAGCCTTCTTTTGAATCTCTTCGGTCTGCGTGGCTGAAATTGGCGCCGGAAGCGTGATGCTGGTTGCTCCGTGCACGTACTTCGCCTCAAAATCATAGAATTCAAAATGTGAATCAATCTCAATCTGGCCAACTACCGACGCTTGTGGCACGCCATCAATTTCAAGGACGGCGCACTCAATCTCTCGCCCAATCACGGCATTTTCCACCAACGCCTTTGGATCAAATTTATGCGCTTCCGCAATTGCAGCATCTAGTTGCTGCGGAGAAGAAACTTTTGTAGTGCCACGACTTGAACCACCTCGAACTGGTTTTACAAAGAGTGGATAGCCAAGTGTTGCAATATCGGCAGTCATCGCACTCTTATTCCTGGCCCACTCATTTTTTCGAATCACAATACCTTCAGCAACTGGAATGCCAGAAGCTGAGAAAATAGATTTTGCAAAGGATTTATCCATCGCAACTGCTGATGCCAACACACCTGATCCCACAAAGGGTATATCTGCAATTTCCAGGAGCCCTTGAATTGTTCCATCTTCACCATATGGACCGTGAAGAATTGGAAATACGATATCGATCTTGAGCGGTTTGCCTTGGAGAAAGAAACCAGCTGGGGTAATCGAGACAGGTTCACCATCTTCTGGAATCACCGGAAGCGCTCCGTCACGGATCGAGAAATCAAAACCTTCTGAGATTAAAGTCCACTTCCCTGACTTGGTAATTCCAATCATCACCGGTTCATATTTACTACGATCAATTGCGCCAAGAACTCCGCCAGCAGAGGTGCATGAAATTTCGTGTTCGCTGCTACGTCCACCGCAAATAATTGCAACGCGCAACGTCATCGAATGAAGTTCTCTGCTTGGGTGGTGATCTCCATGAGGCGCGTAAGGGCTTGCTCTGGATTTAGTGAGCCATTGACAATATCTGCAACCGCCTCGATCACAGGAACTTCAACTCCTACGCGGTGTGCAATTTCAACTATCGCCCCCGATGAAGCAACGCCCTCGACTGTCTTTGCTCCTTGGGCAGTAGCCATCTGCATTGACCCCGTCTTACCTAGCAGTTCACCAAAGGTTCGGTTGCGTGAAAGCGGTGAACCGCAAGTAGCAACAAGATCTCCCATCCCGGCAAGACCTGCAGCGCTAAGTGGATCTGAACCATGAGCGGCGCAGAGACGAGCGACTTCGTTGAGGCCACGAGTAATTAACATCGCCTGAGTGTTCTCGCCATATCCCATCCCAATAGAGATACCAACAGCCAGTGCGATCACATTTTTAATTGCACCAGCTAGCTCACAGCCCTGTAAATCTACTGATGTATAGACGCGATAGTAAGGAGTGCGGAAGAGTTCGCGAACATGATCGGCAACTTCTTGCGAAGTCGAAGCCGCAACCGCACCTGCTGGTTGGCGAAGAATTAACTCGTCAGCCAAGTTAGGACCGGTAAGGAGGGCAACCTTGTGTTTACCGAGAACCTCTTCAATGATTTCGGTCATGCGCAACATCGTTGATACTTCAATACCTTTGAGGGTACTTACGATGGTGCAATCGGCTGAAAAACGCGGCTTCCACTCGTTGAGCGTTACTCGCAATTGTGTGGAAGGAATCGCCAAGACATACACATTACTGAAGGCGAAAGCTTCATCAAGATCTGTGGTTGCTCGAAGCTGAGTCGGAAGATTTTGTCCTACGAGGTAGCGCTGGTTTGTATGTAGAGAGTTAATCTCGTTAATAGTCTCAGCGTTACGTCCCCAGAGCAGAACGTCATTAGCGCCATCACAGAGAACTTGCGCGAGAGTTGAACCCCATGCTCCTGCTCCAAAGACGGTGACCTTACTCATTGCTTCTTCTCACCTTTTCTAAAATTGCCCGTGCGTGGCAGTTCGGAGGTATGAGGGTCAAAGATAGCCTTAGGTCGCACTTGACCGCGAATCTCTTCGAGTAATTCGGTAATTGCGCCCATAATCTTCGCTGTGGCCTCGGCCATAGCAACCGGGTCCTCTTCCTTTCCATACCAAGGTGAGAGATCAACCGGTTCACCCACTCGATACCGAACTGTCGTGCGTGGAAAAATTCTAAACTTTTTACTATACGGAGGGATCACACGTTGCGTCCCCCACTGTGCAGCGGGATAGACAGGCGCCTTTGAGATCACGGCTAAACGCGCGACTCCAGTCTTTGCAGTCATCGGCCAATACTCTTCATCGCGTGTGAGCGTGCCTTCTGGATACACGGCGATTTGATGACCCATCTCAAGTAATTGCAAGGCATAGGTAAGGGCCACGCTCGCCTCTTTACTTTCTCGGTCTACTGGAATCTGCTCTGCCGCTAAAAGTATCTTGCCAATGATGGGCACTCTAAATACTTCAATTTTCCCCAGGAAACGTGGCGCACGTCCATTGGAGAATAAAAAGAAGGCAAGAGCCAAGGCATCCATATATGAAACGTGGTTTGAGGCAACGATCACGGGGCCACTCTTTGGAATTTTTACACCTTCGCGATAATCGTACTTTGCGATCAGCCTCATAATCGGAATCAAGATCGATGCACAGAAGCGAAAGGTGGGATTAATCCCGAGCGGATATCCCTGCGGAGGATTGAGTCGAATCTTTAAGGGTTTCTTCTTCGAAGAACCAGATTTCGACATGTCACTATTCTAAGACTGATCAAGGAGCAATGGATGCTCCTTCAATAACAAATAACCGAAAAAATAAGGCCCACGCGCAATGCGTGGGCCTTATTTATCAAGAGAATTACTTCTTCTTACGTACTACCTTCTTAACTGACTTCTTTGCTGCAGGCTTCTTCTTAGCAGCCTTCTTAGGTGCTGCCTTCTTTGCAGCCTTCTTCTTAGCAGCCTTCTTAGGTGCTGCCTTCTTAGGTGCAGCCTTAGCTACAACCTTTGGCTCTGGCTTTGGAGCTGGAGCGAGTTTGCGATCTCCTGCGACAACTTCTTTAAGAGCCTTTGCAGGCAAGAAGCGTGCCTTCTTTGAAGCCTTAATCTTGATTGTTTCGCCGGTGAATGGGTTACGGCCCATGCGAGCCTTGCGATCAACCTTCTTGAACTTGCCGAAATCGTTGATCATGACATCTTCTCCACGCGCCATTGTGCGAGTGATTGTGTCAAATACGATATCTACAGCGTGAGCTGCTTCCCTCTTGCTGTCGTTGAAGTGTGGGGCCAACGCGGCAATGAATTGGGCTTTATTCATCAAAATCCCCTTAGTTTTACGCTTAAAAATTAAGCATTTGCTTAACCTGTGTAAAACTTAAACTAGATACAGGGGTGATGCCGTTATTGGTGTGGGCGTGTCGCAATTTAATATTTCAAAAAAATCTCACTTTTTACGCGTAAAAAACTCTCATTCTTTGCTTGAGAGTTTTTGCGATCACCATCACCCTGAGCGAAGAACCCTTATTTCACGCTCGTTTTTCTTTGAATTTAGCGAATAGGAAGCGTTGCAGGCTTATGTGAAGGACGTTTTCCTTCGAAAGTATCGATGAAATCAGTCTGTTTCAAGGTTAATCCGATGTCATCAAGACCTTCCATCAAACGCCAACGTGTGTAGTCATCGATGGTGAATGAATGTGAGAGCGCGTTATAGGAAACCGTACGGGTATCGAGGTCTA
>JBIIRQ010000090.1:0-4222 GCA_044341445.1 Candidatus Planktophila sp. | reverse complement strand
GGTTTCACAGGCAGGTAAGCCACTTTTGATCATCGCAGAAGATGTTGAGGGTGAAGCGCTTTCCACACTTGTTGTAAACCGTATGCGTGGAGTCTTCACATCAGCAGCTGTTAAGGCTCCTGGCTTTGGAGATCGCCGCAAGGCAATGTTGCAAGATATTGCAATCTTGACCGGTGGACAGGTTGTCTCAAGTGAGATCGGTATGAAGCTTGATCAGGTCGCGCTGACAGATCTTGGTCGCGCTCGCCGCATTGTTATTACGAAGGATGCAACCACAATCGTTGATGGAGCAGGGGATAAGGCAGCAGTTGTTGCTCGCACCACTGAGATCCGTAACGAGATTGCAGCATCTGACTCTGACTGGGATAAAGAGAAGCTACAAGAGCGTGTTGCAAAACTATCTGGTGGCGTCTGCGTCATCAAGGTTGGTGCACATACCGAAGTCGAACTTAAAGAGAAGAAGCTTCGCCTAGAGGATGCGATCTCAGCTACCCGCGCGGCAGTTGAAGAAGGCATCGTTATCGGCGGCGGCGCAGCACTTGTGCATGCCGCAGATGCCCTCGAAGGCGATCTCGGATTCACCGGAGATAAGGCAGTCGGTGTGCGTCTTGTGCGCAAGGCATGCGATGAGCCACTTCGTTGGATTGCTGAAAACGCTGGACTTGAAGGCTACGTAGTAGTTGCAAAGGTTCGCGCTCTCAAAGTCAACGAAGGCTTTAATGCAGCAACTGATGTCTATGGCGATCTTGCAAAAGATGGCGTCATCGACCCAGTGAAGGTAACGCGTTCAGCACTTGCTAACGCGGCATCTATCGCTGCAATGTTCATCACTACTGAGGCACTTGTTTACGAGCGCCCAGCAGATGAAGAACCTGCAGCAGGTGGCCACGGTCATTCACATGGACCTGGTGGTCACAGCCACTAGCTTGTCGCGTGGCTCGTAAACTCAGCCACTAGCTTGTAAAAATCTTCATAATAAGAAAACCCCCACGAATAATTTCGCGGGGGTTTTCTTATTTAGTAAGAATTAGCTTGCGTGGGAAACCGTAACTTCGGCAACTAGTGCAGCCGGGATAGTGAGCGGTGTGACACCTTGGCGTTCAAGGATTGCGGTGCGATCATCTTCTGAAAGCCCTCCCCAAATTCCGTAAGGCTCTTGCACGGCCAGCGCATGGGCGCGGCAGGCAGCGATAACAGGGCAGCTTGCGCAGACCGCCTTCGCCGCATTCTCGCGATTGCGACGACGTGGACCGCGTTCCCCATCGGGATGGAAGAACATCTCAGGGTCAAGATCGCGACAAGCGCCTTGGTACTGCCATTCCCACTCTTCCATTACGGGAATCGGTAAGCGTGAAATCTCAGCCATCTCTTTACTCCTATTCGTTCCGTCGTTAGGCAGTAGGGTACAACCGTTTCATAAGTTGTTCAAGTACCTATCGCTCCAAAGTTGCTTCAACGGCAAAAAATTCCCATTGTGAGCGTGATTTCAAGTGGTGATATGAGCCACTTCAGGCCACGATTACCCCATGAGCCGAGCAGAGCAGCCGTCAGAGGCCTTAGGAGAGCTCCTGAGCGTCGCGGCGGTGGCTCGCAGGATTGGTGTTGCCCCGGCAACTCTTCGCACCTGGGCTCGCAGATATGGCATAGGCCCTGTCACGCACGAGGCTGGTTCGCACCGTAAGTATTGTCCAGGCGACCTTGCAAAACTGACATTGATGCGTCGCCTCATTAGTGCAGGTGTATCACCGGCCGATGCTGCCGAGCAGGCACGAAACCATGAAGGCGCTGTTGTTCTCCAAGAGATGGTTTCTCTCTGTCGCGAATGTGACGAAACTGTTGATGCGATTCTTAATGCAGTAAATGCTTTGGATTCAATCTTTGTTGAAACCATGTTGCGCAACGAGATTGCAGAGAATGGAATTATCAGTGCCTGGCAAGATGTATTTGTTCCTGTGCTGGTCGAGGTGGGAAGTGAATGGGCAAGGACTGGCAAAGGTGTTGAGATTGAACATATGCTCACTGAAATCCTTAAACGTGTTCTTCGTGAATCAGCCGCCGAAGTAATCACCCCAACAAATGCTCGCCCTGTCTTACTTGCATCAGTCGGGGAAGAGATGCACTCACTCGCACTGCATGCACTTGCTGCAGCACTTGCCGAACGTGGAATCGAAACTCACTTTCTTGGCGCACGCACGCCCCTTGAGGCGCTATCTTCGATGGTGACGCGCTTTGCACCTCCTGCCATCTTCTTATGGGCCCAGCTTCCTGTTCACGCTGACTCAAAGTTCATCACCGAACTTCCCAACGTGCGTCCTGCACCGCGCATCGTGTTGGGTGGACCTGGCTGGGATGAACGCTCTGAAGCTGGTGCTCGTTCTGTCGCCTCATTGAGCGAGGCGGTTGATGAAATTACGCTGGCAATAGGGGCTTAAACGCACCGATAGACTGTGCCCTCACGCGGTAGTCAGGAGCGCCCATGAGCGAGCACGACAAGGTCACCATGTTGGGGCTGACCTATGACGACGTATTGCTGCTGCCTGATGCCTCTGAAGTTGTCCCAAGCGAGGTAGATACATCGACTTGGTTGACGCGCAATATTTCACTCGCTGTTCCGTTGGCTTCTTCTGCAATGGATACCGTGACTGAATCGGCCATGGGAATTGCCATGGCAAAGGCGGGCGGAATCGGAATTATTCACCGAAACTTTTCCATTGAAGATCAAGTTACCCACGTGAAGTTAGTTAAAAACGTTGGCTTGGCAGGTGCCGCTGTCGGTGTGGGCGATGATGGATTTGCACGCGCACAAGCACTGATTGAAGCAGGAGTCGATGTAGTCGTTGTCGATACCGCACACGGGCATCACCGCGCTGTCTTGGATGCAATAGAGCGCATTAAAAAGTTTTCACCAACAACTGAAGTGATCGGCGGCAATGTGGCAACACGTGCTGGCGCGCAAGCGCTCATTAACGCCGGGGCGGACGCGGTCAAAGTTGGAGTTGGTCCGGGATCAATCTGTACAACTCGCGTCGTTGCAGGTGTAGGTGTTCCACAAGTGACGGCAATTATGGAGGCAGCAAAGGCGTGCAATAAAGCTGGCATTCCATTGATCGCCGATGGTGGACTTCAATATTCAGGTGACATTGTTAAGGCAATTGTTGCCGGTGCACACTCTGTCATGCTGGGTTCACTATTAGCCGGGTGTGATGAATCGCCAGGTGAATTAATCGAGATAGATGGCCGCAAATACAAGGCATATCGTGGAATGGGTTCACTCGGTGCGATGCAATCACGCGGCGAACAGAAGTCATACTCGAAAGATCGCTACATGCAAGATGATGTTCTGAGCGAAGATAAATTAGTTCCAGAAGGAATTGAAGGCAAAGTTGCATATCGTGGATCAGTAGCAGAAGTTGTTCACCAACTTGTTGGCGGATTGCGCAGTGGCATGGGATACGCCGGGGCCCCAGATGTTCAAACGCTGCGCCGTGATGGACACTTAATTCAAATTACCGCCGCAGGGCTGCAAGAGAGCCATCCTCACGATGTGCTCCATGTTGCCGATGCACCTAATTATTCGAAGGCTAAGTAAGGAGAGCACTCATGGATATCGAAATCGCCCCCGGAAAGCGCGCTCGCCAGGCTTACTCATTTGACGATATTGCCATCGTGCCAAGTCGCCGTACGCGCGACCCAGAAGATGTATCAACAACATGGCAGATCGATGCCTATAAATTTGAGCTACCGATGTTGGCAGCGCCTATGGATTCTGTTGTTTCTCCGGAAACGGCAATTGAGATTGGTCGCTTAGGCGGTCTAGGCGTACTCAACCTCGAAGGATTGTGGACTCGTTATGAGGATCCGCGCATTCCTTTGGGCGAGATTGCATCGATGCCAGATAAGCATGCAACTCGTCGTATGCAAGAAATTTATAGCGCACCGATTCGCCCTGAATTGATCAAAGAGCGCATCAAAACAATTCGCGATGCTGGCGTCACTGTTGCAGCATCGCTCTCACCAGCGCGTACTGCTGAATTTCATAAGGCCGTGATCGCAGCTGGCGTAGATATCTTCGTCATCCGTGGAACAACTGTCTCGGCTGAGCATGTTGCATCAGAGCGCGAAGAGTTGAATTTAAAGAAGTTCATCTACGAGCTAGATGTTCCTGTGATTGTCGGCGGGGTTGCAACTACAACGGGTGCACTTCACTTAATGCGTGCTGGTG
>JBIIRQ010000089.1:0-4268 GCA_044341445.1 Candidatus Planktophila sp. | reverse complement strand
ACGTCTTCGGTCTCGAAGTATCCAAAGAGCGTGCCATCGGTGCGGTCTAGAAATATTGAGTAATTCTTCCATCCGGTTGAGCTCAACGCTTCAAGCATTTCGGGCCAGACGTCAGCATGTCGAGCGACATACTCATCCATTTTTTCGAGGCGAACTTTAAGCCTAAATCCAACTCTTTCCATGATTGCTCCTCAAATTGGTATAGCTAAGAATCTCAGAGCCGAGTTTATAAGTACTTGGAAAGTCAGTCAATGCGCTTAAGCAATTAAATCAAAAGCAATCATTGCACAACCAATTACTCCTGCCTTTGATCCATGCATTGCAATCTCAAGGCGAGGTCTGCGCTGAAAGGTAAGTGAAGAATCTAAGTCGCTACGAATTGGCCCCAAAAGCATCTCTCCGGCATTAGATAAACCGCCACCAAAAATAATTACCTCAGGAGCCAATACTGTAATTAAAATCTCACATGCTCTAGACATTGCAGTGGTTGCCGATTTCCATACTTCTGCTGCAAGTGGATCACCTGAAGTTACTAGCCCGTAGATTTTCTCAGTGCTAGTGCTTGCTGCGCCACCTTGTTCAGCGTATGCACTACTAATTGCTAACGCAGATGAGACAGCTTCTAAACAGCCAACCTTTCCACAGACACAGAGTCGTTTACCATCGACATTAAGATGACCAATTTCTCCGGCATTGCCTTGCGCGGATTGTATTTCGCCATTAATAATCAGCGCCGCTGCGATTCCAGTTCCAATCGGAATAAAGATTGCATCTTTTACTCCTTGCGCGGCACCGCTGCGCAACTCGGCGAGTGCTGCGGTGCGAACATCGTGGCCAAATGCCACGGGGATATCAATTGCATCTTGCAAGAGATCACGAATAGGTAAGTTCTCCCACTGAAGATTTCCAGCCCAACGAGCTATGCCTGCTGATTCATCAAGTGTCCCTGGAACAACTAAACCAACGGCTTCAATACGTTGGACTTCTGAGAGTTTTTTTACCTGCGCAGCGATCATACGGATTGTCTCTACTGCTGTTTTATCTCCCTTGGGAGTTGGAGTAGAAGTTTGCGAATGAATGTTGAAATGAGAATCAACAACTGCGATCTTTATCTCGGTCCCACCCACATCGACTGCGACTACATATCTAGTGGACACGACGCTAATTATTTATCGAGAATGATAGATCTAGCAAGCCCGCGAGGATTATCTGCATCCACACCACGCTTATTTGCAATAGCTATTGCAACACGTTGGGCGCGAATGAGGTGCGCCATGGGATCTAAGGTGCTCGATTCAAAAAGTGCACCCGTTGCTTTGATGTCGCGAATCAAGTCAGCAGGTATATCGCCGAATGCCCAGACCGCGCGACCTGGTTGTGAGATAGAGAGCGGTCCGTGACGGTAATCAAGTGCTGGATATGCCTCGGCCCAGAACTGTGATGATTCACGAGTTTTAAGCGCTGCTTCATGGGCTAATCCGATTGTCCATCCACGCCCCAAGAAAGTAATTTGCTCCATATTGATCAGCTCTGAGATATCGCTAGCAAGCGCTTCTTCAGCATCTTTAATAATTGATGTCAGGTCAAATCCAAGGTGCGAACGCAGGAGACCAAGCGCGGCAGTTGCCCAGCGAGTTTGCACGACAGATTGTTCGTCGGCAAAATCCATGATGATTGTCTCCGTAGCGTGAGCTTCAACAGGGGAGTCGTGAATAGCGGTAATTACTACAGAAGGTGTCTTAATCTTTGCGAGTAGCTCAACAATTTCAGTGGTGGTACCAGAGCGTGAAATCGATACCACCCGGTCGTATTTGCGATTGTAATTAAATTCTGAGCCGGCATAGAAATCGGTCTCACCGTGGCCGGCAGCTTCTCTCAATTGGGCATATGCCATCGACATAAACCATGAACTGCCACAACCGACTACAGCTACGCGCTCGCCTTTTTTGGGAAGTTTGTGAAAAACGCTTGGGGCAAATTCGGCCGTCTGACGCCAAATCTGGGGCTGAGATGTCAGCTCTTTCTCAGCGTGAATTGCTCTGACCATGGCGTAAAGGTAGGGGCGATGAACAGGGAAGTCAAGAAATTTTGCAGAATATTGGTGTAGATCACCTGAGATTAAACAATATTAGACAAAAGATTGATTTAATTGCAGGAAAATGATCAACTTAAGGGATGAAAGCGCAGTTAGATGAGTAGGCAGGAACGCCTCTCGAGGATTCTTGAGATTGTTGTCGAGAAGGGCGCTGTCGATGTCGATTATGTCGCCGATGCCTTGGATGTATCGACCGCAACCATCCGCAGAGATTTTGATTCGCTAGCTAAAAGGCAGCTCCTGTCTCGCACACATGGTGGCGCAGTTGCCACGGGTGGCTCGCTCGGACTGCCACTTACTTTTAAAGTGGCAAAAGATGACGAAGTGAAAGAGCGAATTGCAGCAGCAGCGGCTCGTATGGTCTCTCGTGCTGATGTCATCGGATTTAATGGAGGAACTACTACAACGGCAGTGGCTCGTGCAATCGTTGCTAGCTCTGACTTTGCTCCTGGCGATCCCTCCGAACTTCAACCCGCACTCACTGTTGTGACAAATGCCCTCAATATTGCCACCGAACTCACTGTGCGTTTTCAAATAAAAATTGTAGTTACAGGTGGAGTTGCTCGCCAACAGTCATTTGAATTAACAGGACCTTTTGCAGAAGAGGTATTAAAAGAAGTTAATATTGATATTGCATTTATTGGTGTTGACGCAATTGACACATTTATAGGTGCCGCGGCTGTCCATGAAGATGAAGCTCGTATCAACCGACAAATAGTTGCACGTGCCCGGAAAGTTGTAGTCGTTACAGACAGCTCTAAGTTTAGTAAAAGAGCTTTTGCTTCGATCTGTCCTTTGAGTGATATTGATGTGTTGATTACAGATAAAGGAGTCGATCCGAAAACAGTGGAAGAAATTCGCGCCGCGGGTGTTGAGATAGTTCTTGTATAAGGAGAAATATGTCACGCACACATACAAATAAAATAGTATTAGCAGCTAAGAATTCAAAGACTGCTATTGGCGCTTTTAATGTCATTCTGCTTGAACATGCTGAAGCACTTATTGCTGGTGCAGAGAAGGCAAATCTTCCAGTAATCCTGCAAATCAGCGAAAATTGCGTGACTTACCATCAGAGCCTCAAACCAATCTCTGTAGCGACAATCGCACTTGCCGAGACTTCATCGGTTCCTGTTTCAGTCCACCTGGATCATGCCGAGAGCGAAGAACTGATTAAAGAAGCGCTAGATCTGGGTTTTGATTCGGTTATGTTTGATGGATCAAAACTTCCATTTGCCGAAAATGTTACGACAAGTGCGCGCATCGCAGATCTTTGTAAAAGCTATGGGGCCACACTTGAAGTAGAAATCGGTGAAGTAGGCGGTAAAGATGGTGTGCATGCACCTGGAATTCGAACAAAACCGTTAGAAGCGA
This sequence comes from Candidatus Planktophila sp., assembly GCA_044341445.1. Lineage (GTDB taxonomy): Bacteria > Actinomycetota > Actinomycetes > Nanopelagicales > Nanopelagicaceae > Planktophila. The sequence goes on along the minus strand of JBIIRQ010000089.1, from coordinate 802 downwards.
AATCATTTGCTGAGGCGACGGGAGCCGATTTACTGGCAGTTGCTGTCGGATCCTCACATGCAATGACAACACGTGATGCAACTCTTGATTTTGAACTCATTACAGAGATTGCAGAATCTGTTTCTGTCCCTCTAGTGCTTCATGGATCTTCAGGGGTCAATGATCGTGACCTTCAGAAAGCAGTAAGCGCGGGGATGAGTAAGGTAAATATTGCGACACATCTCAACCATGTTTTTACAGATGAAATTCGAAAGACTCTACAAGCCAATCCCGAACTGGTGGATCCTCGAAAGTACATCTCTCCAGGGCGCACAGCGGTGAGTGTAGAAACTGCACGCCTTCTGCGAATCTTGAACTTAAGCGAGTAAAACTTAGACGCTATTTTCTCTCATTGATGACATGGGTAAAGAAGATTAAAGAGATGAGCATTATCCCTGGGATAAGTATCCCCAAGGTCAAGCCTCCAACTTGGGTAACCCACGATATAAATAACTTAACAACAGAGACCATTGCAATATTGAGAAGCCCCATTTGGCCGATAACTGCGGCGAAACTCTCTTTCGAACGCGCTTGCGCGATATTGAGGAAAAGCGGAGCCATAAAAGAGGTACCTAACCCGCTGCATGCAAGGGCGAGCAAGAAAGACCAATACGCCAATGGATTTGTGGGGTTGATCCAGTGGCTCAGCAGTACACCAGCGCAGTACCCACCACCACCAATGAGTGCGCCAAAGTTAAAGAGTTCTGTCGTAGTAAAACGTTCAAAGACGCGATGAACGTTTAAGCGACCAATAATCATAAAA
>JBIIRQ010000006.1:0-14585 GCA_044341445.1 Candidatus Planktophila sp. | reverse complement strand
TCCTGAGTCGGCTTGGTCATCGCCAGCACCTTCTCCAGAATCTGCAATCAGATCTTCCATCTCGGCTTCAATAACTTCCAACTCATGCTTGAGTCTTGTGAGTTCTTTTGCCAATTCAACGCGAATGGCTTTGAGCTCAGTTGTACTCCACGGAGCTTCACCGGCCGCAGCGGTCACTGGTGTCGGTGCAGATTTGATCGGCTTAAGTGGTGCAACTTTCTTTCCACTCTTGACCGGACGAGCAGGTGGTGGCATAACAAGACGTCGTTCTTCAACTACAGGCGCTGCAACAGGTGCTACTACTGTTGCCACAGATACTGTCTGAGACTTCTCATCAACTGTCAGAGTTGGCTTCCCACTTTTTGAAGGAAATGGTCGACCTGGTGCGCTCTTTTTTGCCGGCGCTTTCTTGGCCGGCACCTTCTTTGCTGGCGCTTTCTTCACTGGCGCTTTCTTCACAACTTTTTTGCCGGCAGCTTTCTTGACCGGAGCCTTCTTGACCGCAGCTTTCTTTACGGCAGCTTTCTTGACCGGAGCCTTCTTCTTCGCTTTCGAAGAGGAGGCGGCCGCCTTCTTTACTACCTTTTTTGCTGACACGCCGCGCACCCTATGCGCTTTTTCCACTTCTACCAAATATGCCACTCGATTTCACAGGATATTAGTTGAGAACGCGCTGGTCCTATGGCCTCCTCGACGCCAACGCCGAACTCCCCTGCATTAGACTCGGCTCCCTTATGAGTTCACAATTTCGTCCGCTTCCTACACAGATTGATCTGCCGGCGATGGAGCGTTCTATCCTCGATCTATGGAGGCGTAGCGAAATCTTCGAGCGCTCACTATCTGCGCGAGAAGGTAACGAGCCGTGGACATTTTATGAAGGTCCTCCAACGGCCAATGGAATGCCTGGAACTCACCATATTGAGGCCCGAGTCTTCAAAGATGTTTTCCCGCGCTTTCATACGATGAAGGGCAAATTCGTTACTCGTAAAGCGGGATGGGATTGCCATGGCCTGCCAGTTGAAATTGCCGTTGAGAAAGAACTTGGCTTCTCCGGCAAAGGAGATATCGAAAAATTCGGAATTGCAGCATTTAATGATAAGTGCCGTGACTCGGTAACCAGACATGTGGGCGCTTTCACAACAATGACAGAGCGCATGGGTTTCTGGGTTGATTTCGATCAAGCGTATTGGACGATGTCACCAGAGTATGTCGAAAGTGTGTGGTGGTCTCTCAAAGAGATCTGGAAGAAAGGTCTGCTGGTACAAGATCATCGCGTTGCGCCCTATTGCCCACGTTGCGGAACGGGCTTAAGTGATCACGAGCTAGCACAAGGCTATGAAACCGTTACCGATCCATCAGTTTTTGTGCGATTCCCAGTCACATCTGGTGATTTGGTAGCACTCGATGCAGCGCTACTTGTTTGGACAACAACACCGTGGACACTAGTTTCCAACACAGCGATTGCGGTACATCCTGACGTTGATTACGTGGCTGCTCGAGTAACTCATGAGGATGTAAGTGAAGTTTTAGTGGTTGCCGAGGCACTGATTAGTAGCCTTACAGGTGATGTAGAAGTTCTGAAACGCTTTAAGGGATCTACTCTCGAAAGAGTTCACTACAAACGACCACTAGATTTCGTCGACATTCCAGATTCGCACTTTGTCGTACTTGCAACCTATGTGACAACCGAAGATGGAACAGGATTAGTTCACCAGTCCCCTGCCTTCGGCGCAGATGACTTGCAAGTCTGCCGCGCATATGGACTGCCTGTCATTAATCCAATCGCGCCAGACGGCACATTTTTAGCTGATGTCCCAGTTGTTGGTGGCCTCTTCTTTAAGGATGCTGACAAACCATTAGTGAAGGAACTCAAATCTCGTGGAGTGCTATATAGACATCTGCAGTACGAGCACCAGTATCCTCATTGTTGGCGATGCCATACAGCCCTTATTTATTACGCACAACCATCGTGGTACATCCGAACCACTGCGATAAAAGATGCCCTGATCCGTGAGAATGAGAAGACGAATTGGCATCCAGAGACAATTAAGACCGGTCGATATGGTGACTGGCTTGAGAACAATATTGATTGGGCTCTTTCTCGTAATCGTTTCTGGGGAACTCCTCTACCTATCTGGCGCTGTGAGAACAAGCATGAAGAATGTGTCGCCTCACTGAAAGAACTTGGCGAGCTGGCCGGTCAGAATCTGCTTGAGCTCGATCCTCATCGTCCATTTGTTGATGACATCACCTTTGCATGCCCTCAATGTGCTTCGATAATGAACCGTGTTCCTGAGGTTATTGATTGTTGGTTTGATTCTGGCGCAATGCCATTTGCTCAGTGGGGATACCCACATAAGGAAGGTTCCAAGGAGAAGTTTGAATCAGCATATCCAGCAGATTTCATCTGCGAGGCGATAGATCAGACACGCGGTTGGTTCTACACGCTCATGACTATCGGAACGCTGGTCTTTGATCAATCCTCATACAAGAGCGTTCTCTGCCTCGGTCACATTCTCGATAAAGATGGTCGCAAGATGAGTAAGCATCTTGGAAACGTTCTAGAACCGATTGCCCTAATGGATCAACATGGCGCCGATGCGGTGCGTTGGTACATGCTCGCTGCAGGATCACCGTGGTCTGCACGTCGCGTAGGACACGATGCCATCAGTGATGTTGTACGCAAAACACTTCTGACCTACTGGAACACGCTCTCATTCCACGCTCTCTACGCCAACGCTTCTCAGTTCGATCTAGCAAGTGCACCAGCAGTATCCGAACGCTCACTGATGGACCATTGGATTCTCTCTGAATTAAATATTCTGATTGAAGAAGTTGATAAGGCATATACAGACTTTGATTCACAGACAGCAGGGCGAGTCCTTGCCACTTTCATTGACGATCTTTCGAACTGGTATGTCAGACGGTCACGACGACGTTTCTGGGATGGTGATCTGGCTGCCATGGCTACATTGCATGAATGTGTTCTCACTCTTACTCAGTTACTTGCACCGATGGTGCCATTTATTACAGAGCATGCCTGGCAAGAGCTGCTTTTTCCTGCGGATCCTTCGCTCATGCCATCAGTGCATTTGAGTGACTTTCCAATCTCTCAATCCAGTCTTGTTAATCGAAAGTTAAGTGCTCAAGTTGCAATGACTCGTAGGGTCGTTGAGCAGGGACGCGCAGCTCGCGCCGAATCTGGAGTAAAAATTCGTCAACCGCTTGGCCGTGCTCTGATTTCAGCCCCGGGTTGGCGCGAACTTCCTCAAGAGATGAAAGATCAGATCGCGGATGAGCTCAATGTTCTTGAGCTTGCGGATATCGCAGATGCAGATGGCGACCTTGTCGATATTTCAGTCAAGGCAAACTTCAAATCTCTCGGTGCAAAATATGGTTCAGATGTGCAAGCAATCGCAAAGCTGATTGCCTCAGCCGATGCTACTTCTCTAGTGCGAACACTTCGTAAAGAAAAGAGTACGCGTCTATCCACCTATGAAATTGATCTTGGTGATCTAGTCGTAACAGAAGTTCCAAAGAGCGGCTGGATGGTGGCAAGTCATGACGGTGAGTCGGTCGCCCTAGATTTGACCCTCACACCAGAGCTCATCCAATCCGGCTTGGTACGTGAGGTAATTCGATTTATTCAAGAGAAGCGCAAATCAGATGGCTTTGAGATATCTGATCGTATCAACATTACATACAACGCTAACGGCCAGACTCAAGCAGCGATTACTTCCGAGCTTTCGTTCATCTGTTCTGAAGTTCTAGCGACATCATTTATTCACGATACAACGATAGAACTGGGCGATAATGATCTTGGACTATCTGCTCTCTTGGGTAAGAATTAAAAAACGAGTCTTACTATTGTTGATGCAACATTGAGCGCAAGAAGAATGACAATGAAGGAGAGATCTATTGATACTCCACCGAGTCGCAATGGTGGGATAAAACGTCCTACAAATTTCATCGCTGGATCTGTGATTGAGTAGACAACTTCAAAGATAGCAAGCAAGAAGCTATTGGGACGCCAGTTACGTGCAAACATTCTCGCGTAATCAATAATTAAGCGAGCAAAGAGAACCCATTTAAAGAATGTGAGCAGATTAAGTAGAAGTGATTGCAACATTTTTCTATACTACTGTGAATTAGCTCTGATTAAAAAAACTGGCTTGAGCATATGCTGCTTTATCTTCAGTGCGTACGCTGACGTTAGCAGGTGAGATCAAAAATACTCGGCTTGCAATGCGCTCGATTCCACCTTGCAACCCAAAAGCTAAACCACTTGCGAAATCAACAAGACGTTTTCTTTCAGACTCATCCATGTCATCAAGGTTGATGATCACAGGGTTTCCTTGGCGATAGTGCTCTGCCATTTGTCTCGCCTCTGAATAAGAACGTGGATGCAAAGTAATAATGTTGTATGACGGTTCCATGTCCACACTTACTTCAGCTTCAACATTGCGACGGCCACCTAAGACAGTTACTCCCACTGATTGAGTTGGCTGTGTGGCAGCAACTGGAACGACTCTCATATCTTTCTTAACAGTTTTTGGTTCTTGCGTAGCACCTTCTGGGCCGTCTACGAGGCCGAGGTATTCCATGACTTTATTAAGTGCTGACATGTCACTATTTTAAGGTGCTGCGCTGCGCGAGCCGAGTATTTGGCTTCCGATTCGGATGTGTGTCGCGCCATAGGCGATAGCGACTTCGAAATCACCACTCATTCCGGCAGAGAGGTATCTGGCCTCTGGGAAGCTGCTTTTGACGCCCTCCGCAATGGCAGCAACGTGAGCAAAGGACTTCTCAGGATCAAATTCCACGGGAGGAACAGCCATAACGCCCATCAAGTGAAGGTGCGATGAATTGGTGACGGCCTGGCATGCCTGCATCAGATCACGGGGTTGCAGTCCCGATCGAGTGGGGTTGCCATCGAGTGAGACCTGAATGAAAACTTGTAGGGATTTATCTCCAAGAGCTTGCAAAGCTCGATCAAATTTTTCTATATGGGAGAGATCATCAAGTGAATGCACCGTCTCTGCCCAACGGGAGATAGATCCGATTTTTTTACTCTGCACCTCCCCTTGATAGTGCCAATGGGCCTTGATAAGAGAAGATTTTTCTACTCCTTCGGCATCGCGATTCTCGCCAAAATTATTGATACCAAGCCCCTGCAGGATCTGAACATCACTGGCTGGATATGTTTTTGTTACAGCAATCAAAGTAACGTCATCTCGGATTCTGCCTGCCGACCGGCAAGCACGAACGATGCGTTCTTCTACCTGGGATAACGCTTGCGAGATATCGTCGATTCTCTTCTGCTCTGTCATTGCCAGATTAATCCTACCTGACGTCCCGTTACTCCATCACGGCGATACGAGTAGAGGGATCTATCTTCGACCGTACAACTACTGCGATCAAGAACTCTCACTCCATCACTGGCTAACTCATATGAAAGCGCTGCGGCAAGATCGAGCGCAAACCCTCCATGTTTTGTCTGAGATTTTGATCGTGGAAAAACTGATGTCACTTCTTCAAAGATATCTTGGGAAACTTCATAGCAGGTGCCACAAATTGAAGGTCCAATAATTGCTGAGATCGGTGATGAATCAAGATCACGCATCGCTGAGAGAGCGCTGCGAGCAACACCATTGAGCAAACCTTTTTTGCCCACATGCACAGCAGCGATACTCCCCTGATTTGCAAGGAGCAGCGGGATGCAATCGGCCACCATCACGGCAAGGGCAATATGTGGGTTAGTAGTAACAAGGGCATCTGCTGTCGGTGGTGTTTGGGTGTGTTCATCTATGAACACGACAGTGTTGCCGTGTACCTGATTCATAAATTGAATCGGTCTCCCGATTTCTTCGCCGAGTAACTTACGATTGGCTTCTACGGAATCCAGATCGTCCCCTACATGAGAACCCAAATTGCGAGAGAGAAAAGCACCGGTAGATTTCCCACCGGTGCTATCTGTAAATCTGAAATTCACTCTTTTTATTTCATAAAGTCAGGCACGTCGATCTCGTCCTCAGCAACAAGATCTTCAAAAGTTACCCGCTTAGCAGGCTTCTTCTCGTCCAGATCCATCGCAACAAGTAATGGGTCATTCTCCGGAAGTGGGTTAGCAACCCCGCCCAGAATGGCTGCATTAAGAACTGGCACTGCTACCTTCTTTGGCTCACCACCATCGAATCCAGCTGCGATCACTGTGATCCGTACTTCATCACCTAGTGCATCATCGATAGTTGTACCGAAGATAATTCGCGCATCTGGATGAGCAGCTGCCTGTACAAGTTCGCACGCTTCATTAATTTCAAAGAGACCTAGATCTGATCCGCCTGCAACAGAGAGAAGTACTCCCATTGCGCCATCGATCGAGGTTTCAAGTAGTGGACTCGATATTGCTAACTCTGCTGCTCTCGTTGCACGATTTTCTCCGCGCGCTGAACCGATTCCCATGAGCGCCGAACCAGCATCTGTCATCACAGTTTTGACATCTGCAAAGTCAAGGTTAATCAGACCAGGTTGGGTGATGATTTCGGTAATTCCTTGAACACCTGAGAGCAACACTTGATCGGCGCTTTTAAATGCATCAACTGCGGTGATGTTGCGATCAGAAATTGCAAGTAAACGATCATTTGGAATAACGATGAGAGTATCAACCTCATCACGCAGAAGAGCGATTCCTTCATCGGCTTGCTTTGTCCGAATTTTTCCTTCAAAGGAGAATGGTCGTGTTACCACTCCAATAGTAAGTGCTCCTAAATCGCGTGCAATCTTTGCAACGATAGGTGCGCCGCCCGTGCCAGTACCGCCGCCTTCTCCTGCGGTAACAAAGACCATATCTGCTCCGCGCAAAATTTCTTCAATCTCTTCTGTGTGATCAATGGCGGCTTGTCTTCCTTTTTCAGGAGCTGCACCTGCGCCAAGACCTTTAGTTGATGTACGCCCAATATCAAGTTTTACATCGGCATCACTCATGAGCAGATGTTGTGCATCGGTATTAATTGCGATGAACTCAACTCCTTTGAGTCCGACATCAATCATTCGATTGATCGCATTCACTCCGCCGCCGCCAATGCCAACAACTTTGATAACAGCCAAGTAATTTTGTGGTGCAGCCACGACAGTCCCCCTTATGAACTATAAATCTCGCCTTGAGAGTTACGATTCATTCACTTTGATAGCGGTAAAAGTAGGCTGATACAGAGGGTGAATCAAATACCGACTCGGACCAATTCCTCATCTTCACCTTGAGAGTTTTTTATCGCACGATTGGTGCATGGGGTGCAAGAAGATCGATCAGGGTAATTTTTTTATTTTCAGGTAGCGCTAAAAGGCGATCAATGACGGAGATTTTCAGATTCATCTCTGCACTATCGCCCCATCGAATTTTTATATTACGACCCTTAAGTTTGGCATTGAGAACAAAGGAGGAGGACGCTGTAGCCACCATCGATGTAATTGAACGTCTAAAGTCGACGGGGAATGCGGTGAAGAGATCGTTAGCTTCAAGGGCCCCGGCCGATGTTGCCGATGAGATGACTGGCAACTCGGGATTAGAGAACCCGGGTAAGACAAAGAGCTCCCCTTGGTTATCTATCGTCTGACCCTCTACTTGGTCGATATTGAAATACGCGATGGGATCGCGTGCGAGGACAGAAAGCTGGACCTTCCCATCTATCCAATTACGAGATATGTCGACGTCACGAACCCACCTAATCTCTTGAATATTCTCCTTCGTTGATTGAATGTTCACCCGAGCTAGTTGCCCGCCAATTTTTACCTGACTCATCTTAAGAATGTCACCTTGGGAGAGCACGTTCGGAGATCCAAGCACCTCGATGGTCTTTACCGTAAAAATCTGAGACCAGCCGAGCAGATAAGCAAAGATAGCGATGAGAGCAATCGCCATGAGAACAACTGGTTTAAAGATAATTCTCTTCACTGCTATGTATTGATTTCAAATCGTTGCTCAAGACCAGCGATGATTATCGGTGCTAATGAATTCACATCACCAGCACCGAGTGTGAGAATTACATCTCCCGGTTTTGCCATAGAGATCATCGCCTCTGCTGCCTCAAGAAAATTGGGAAGAAATACTCCGTGCTGCATCTTCTCTGTAATGAGAGAAGAGCTCACTCCTGGAATTACAGATTCGCTTGCGGGGTAGATTTCAAGAAGAATGGCGTGATCTGCCAAATCTAGCGTTCGCGCAAAAGAATCAAGGAATGCTTGGGTGCGGGTATATCGATGTGGTTGAAATATGACAAGAACTCGCCCATCGCCTGCATAACGGCGAGCTGCAGTAAGAGTGACATCTATCTCTGTCGGATGATGCCCATAATCATCGACCACTCTTATTCCAGCAATACTTGCCTTGAGCTCAAAACGTCGACCTGCTCCTCTAAACGATTGAAGTCCCTGAAGAAGCTCTGCGATTGGCTGATCAAGTGATAGCCCCATGGCAACGACAGCGGCAGCGTTAAGCAGATTGTGATGTCCCGGTACTTCTAGGTTGAGCGTTCCGATGTTGCGACCGTGCCACAAAAGTCGTGACCGAGAGCCCATTGGAAGAAGATTGATCTGATCAAGAACTAAATCTGATTGTGAATCGGTGCCGTAGGAAATTTTCTTCGATGGCGCTCCCTTCTGTGCAATCTCAGAGGCTCCTTGATCGTCACGACAATAAATCAAAAATCCGTTGGGATCGATGGATTGCACAAATTCAGTGAAAATCTCCATCACTGACTGTGGGGTGGTGAAAAAATCAACATGGTCGTGCTCAATATTGGTCACAATCGCGCTAAATGGACGATATTCCAAGAAAGAACCATCTGATTCATCTGCCTCAGCAACAAAGATCTTTCCCGTACCGCGATGAGCATTCGAACCCGATGCCGTAAGAGTTCCGCCAATAGCAAATGAAGGATCAACTCCGCAGCTTTGAAGTGCGACAGTGAGCATTGAAGACGTGGTGGTTTTCCCATGTGTTCCAGCAACTGCCACGCTCTGAGTTCCTGTCATCAGAATCGCTAACGCTTGCGCGCGCGTTAGTAGCAAAATACCAAGTTCTTTAGCACGTAGAATTTCTGGATTACTCGCGGGGATAGCATTTGAATAAACAACAAAATTCTTACCGTCTACATGCGATTTGTCGTGACCAACATATACATCTGCTCCTAGGGCTCTCAAGGCCAGTACAACTGATGAATCTTTGCTATCACTTCCTGATACATGCACACCATGAGATAACGCAATACGAGCCAACCCGCTCATACCTGCGCCAGCTATTCCAACAAAGTGAACCTGCTGGCCGATCCATTCACTGAGCTCTGGTCGTTGCATCGTCTCAAGCCTTTGGGTTTCTTAAGGCATGTTCCATCAGTGCTGTGATTTTTGCCGTCGCATCGAGATCACTCAAGTCTGCGCTAGGAGCGCTATGTAGAGCCTTTTCCATAATGGCCACAATGTTATCTACCAGCCATTGAGGAGTGAAGGATTTCTGATCGATCAGCACTGCATTTCCCCGAGAAACTAACTCGAGAGCATTTACGCCCTGTTCTCCATTTCCAATAGCAAGCGGAATAAAGATCGCAAATTTTCCAATCGTGCGGACTTCAGAACATGTGATTGCACCGCTTCGAGCAATAATGAGATCAGCAGCTACATAGGCTCGAGCCATCTCCTGAATATATTGCACTGACTTGTAATTCTCGTCGGCTACCGCCACTGCATTTGATCCTCCCACAGAGTGAAGAATCGAGATAGAGTGCGAATTGATCTCTCTCCGGGCTTTCTCAATAACTACGTTAATTGCCTGGGAACCTTGTGAGCCTCCAACAACGAGAAGAAGTGGATTCTCCGGATCAAAACCAAAGTGCTTCTTTTCACGAGCTTGAATCTCGGCCCAGCCTTGTTTATCAACACCTTTGCTCTTACTCAGTAGTTCTGCAATGTCTTCCCTTAATGGGATTCCAGTGATGAGGGCCTCTGAAAACTTACCTGATGCAACAGGGATTCCTACGGCAAGTGAGTGAGTAAAAAGTGCTCCGAGGCGATTTGCCCACCCAGGTTTTGCATTTGCTTCGTGAATAACCATGGGAATTCTTCGGGTGGCCGCCGCGATGTAGGCAGGGGCAGAGACATATCCTCCAAAACCAATTAATACATCTGCACCCATGAGAATTCTTCGACACTCAGCGATTGATCGAAATAGCTGTACCGGAATTTTCAGCGCAGAGAGAGAAAGTGAACGAGGAACTCGCACACGCGTAATGAGTTGGAGATCAAAACCCGCAGTTGGAACAAGGGATGTTTCTAACCCGCTTGAAGTTCCGAGAAAGATTATGCGATCACTAGGGTGCACTTTCTGCCAATGAAGGGCTACCGCCAGCGCAGGCTGAATATGGCCGGCAGTTCCCCCTCCTGCAAAGACGACGGTGCGCGATTTCATTTATCCGTTCCTTCTCTTTGCTACTGCTCTTTTGATCTCAGCCAACGTTTCCGGATTGCGTAATGCACTTGATGCTACAAATCCGATTCCCATAAATGTTGCGATAAGGGCAGAGCCACCGTAAGAGACGAGGGGTAGCGTTACTCCGACCACTGGAAGCAAGCTCAGCGCCGAACCAATGTTTAATACTGACTGAATTGCGATCCAGGATGCAATACCCGCACATGCAAATCGAGTGAATGAATCTTCTGAAGTGATAGAGATGCGTAAGATTGAATATATCAGCGTCCCCAATAATGCAAGAATAAAGAGAGTACCAATTAGACCCAGCTCTTCTCCAATGATCGCAAAGATAAAATCTGTATGTGCCTCAGGGAGATTTCCCCATTTCTGACGGCTGCCTCCAAGACCTACACCGAAAATTCCACCACTAGCTAATCCCAGCAAGCTATGCGCTGGTTGCCAACCTTCATTTTTGTATTGTGCTGGATCAAATGGATCGAGGAATACACTCCACCGAGCGGCTCGATAAGGAGCAGTGGCGATGAAGAAAGCTAATGTGATTGCCGATGCAGCAACAAGGGTGCCAATAAGTTTGAGATGAATCCCTGAGACAAAGAGAATTCCACCCAAAATCGCCATCGTCACCGACGCGGTGCCTAAATCTCTTCCCCACAAGATGAGAGCACTCACCACAATAAATCCTGGAGCGATGAGAGCTAAGACATTAATGCGGATAAACCCGGCGTTGAGGCGCGTTGCAAGTAGTTGTGCAGACCAGAGAATTACTAAAAACTTTGCCAATTCACTCGGTTGCACATCAACAACGCCCAGGGAGATCCAGTTTGTATTTCCGTTAACTGTCTTTCCGATACCTGGGATTCTTAACGCTAGAAGAATGATTATTGACAAGATCAGACCGAATCGTGCAAGGTTTTTCCAGCTCTTGAGTGACATTCGTGCCATGAAGATAGCCATGGGAATTGAGATGAGAAGGAAAATTAGTTGGCGCATGAAAATAGCGCCAGCAGAACCTCTTGTGTCTAGAGAATAAATGGATGAGGCCGAGAAGACCATAATCACGCCAATGATGGAGAGTAGGGCAACACTGATAATAAGAGCGTAGAAAGGGGCTGCCGGGTTTTTAATCCTTTTGGTAGGTGCCAATCGTGTCATTTCAACGCCTTTCGGAGGGCTTCTACAAAGCGATCGCCGCGATCGGCGTAGGAAATGAATTGATCCATGGATGCACACGCTGGAGCTAGTAAAACAGTATCTCCATCCGTGGCAAACAATTGGGCCTGGTGGATGATTTCTTCCATAAAGGAATTTGAAACACCCCCGCGCTCGTAATCTGCTGGCGGCTCTATCTCTATAACTTCGATGTGAGGTGCATACTCAGCAAATGCAGCGGTAAAGAGTTTTCTATCAGCGCCAAAGGTGATCACCTTCTTAATTCTTGGATGTACTTTGGCAATCAAACTAGAGACGTCAGCACCTTTTGCGAGACCTCCTGCCAGCCAAATCACTGAAAAGGCCGAGAGAATTGATGCCTCTGCCGCGTGCGGATTCGTGGCTTTTGAATCATCGATCCAGGAAATCCCATCCTTCTCTGCAACAACCTCTATCCGGTGTCGTCCGGGAGTGAACTGAGTGAGGGCCTCACGAATTTTCTCATGAGCGATCCCGAGTGTTCTTGCTAATCCAGCAGCTGCTAAAGCATTAGAGACATTATGAGGAACTGTTGGCTTGATCTCAATTACTTCTGCAATCATAGAAGCCTCTTGTGGATCTGACACAAATGCACGATCAACAAGTAGTTCCTCAACTAAACCAATCTCTCCTGGCTTAGGAGTGTTAAGAGAATAGAAAACCTTTCTTCCATTCCAATGAGAACTGCGGCCTACGACCTCTTTATCGTCTCCATTGAGAATTGCAGTGAGTGATCGATCGAGAATAGAAATCTTGGCGCTAGCGTACAAATCAAAAGTTCCATGCCAATCAGTGTGATCATCGGCAATATTGAGAATTGCACAAGAGAGAAATTCGGCTTGCTTGAGCCAGTGGAGTTGAAAGCTAGATAGCTCGAGAACTAGCGCATCAAAATTCTCATTACTATCCACACACTCGATAACGGTCTTTCCAACGTTTCCACATGCAACTGCATGTAATCCTCCTGCGCGGAGGGCGGCAGCAGTCATCTCAACCGTTGTTGTCTTACCGTTAGTACCAGTGAGAGCGATCCATTTCTGTCCAGGGCAACGCTCTTGTCGAATCTCCCAGGCAAGATCAATCTCGTTGAGTAGCGGCACATCGCTCTTCATTGCCTTAGTAATCAAGGGGTGGGATTCTTTCCAGCCAGGAGAAATTAACAGATAGTCGCAATCGAAATCTGTAACCGATGAGGTTGGAGCTACCTCAAAACCATCAACATGAGTGATGGAATCATCGAAGAGGGTGATGAGCGCGTCTCGGGACTTTAAGGAGTGAGCACATGCAAGCCCAGTAATTCCTGCTCCAAGAATAAATATTTTCTTCTGAGAATAGCGGGAGTATGTACTCACAGACAGCCCACTAACAGGGACATTAGCCTGCAATCCAATCGGCATAAAAGAGCCCTAAGCCAGCTGATACGCAGAGTCCAGCAATAATCCAGAAGCGAATAACTATCGTTACCTCTCCCCAACCTAGCAATTCAAAGTGGTGCTGGAGCGGCGCCATTCGAAAAACTCTCTTACCTCCAGATATTTTGAAGTAGAGGGTTTGGATAATCACAGACATAGTGATGATCACAAATAATCCACCCAAAGGAATAAGCAGAAGTTCGATTCTTAGCGTTGTTGCAATACCGGCAAGTGCTCCGCCGAGTGCCAGCGAACCTGTATCTCCCATAAAAATCTTCGCTGGTGATGCATTCCACCACAAGAAACCAGTACATGCACCAGCAAAAGAAGCTGCCAGAACAGCGATATCTAGTGGGTCTCTGACTTCATAGCAATTTGCTCCAGGGGAAACTGCGCAACTCTCTCCGAACTCCCAGACACCTATGAGGATAAATGCGATGAATGTAAGTACAGATGCACCAGAAGCAAGGCCATCTAGTCCATCTGTGAGATTTACTCCATTGCTAGTAGCCGTCACCATGAGCGCTACCCAGATAACAACAAAGAATACTCCGAGCGTAATAGATGTATCCCGCACTGTTGAAAGTTGGGATGAGATGGGAGTCAAACCATCTTTATCGGGAAAGAGTGTGCCGAGATAAGCAAAGATTGATGCAATAACAATTTGTCCAAAGAGTTTCTGTCGTGAAGTCAGACCTAATGACTGCTGACGCGACACCTTGAGCCAGTCATCGATGAATCCGACAAATCCCAAGGCGATGACAAGGCCGATCACTAGCACTGCAGAGACGGTTACAGCATTTCCACTGATCAGATGCGCTAAAAGATAGGCTGCAACAGCGGCAAAGATAATGATGATTCCACCCATAGTGGGTGTACCTCGTTTAGTGTGATGTGAGGTGGGACCATCATCTCTGATGATCTGCCCATATCCGCGACGCGCGAGTGAGCGAATGAGAACTGGGGTTCCGAAGAGTGAAAGTAGGAGAGCAAATCCTCCAGCCATCAGAATGGTTCTCAACTCACTTACCTCCTAACTCTTCATCATTGCGGTGATGAGCAGTGACTACCTGCTCGATCTTCTCAGCCAGAATTTCAAACGCTTCAGATCGTGAAGCTTTCACAAGAATCACATCTCCCGGTTCAATCTGCTCAGCAAGTGCAATGGCTTGCTCTCGTGTGCATGAGTGAGTCGTCGTTCCAGCGCTATCTGAGAACCCAGATAAGTATTCTGGGGTATCGATAGCAACTAGGTGATCGATCCCCAGCTCATAGGCAAGGGTGCCAATGTGTTGATGGGCAGACTCTGAGGACTCGCCGAGCTCAGCCATCTTTCCTACAAAGGCCCAAGACTGGCCTCCTCGTTCTTGGGCAAAAAGGATCAAAGTCTTAAGGGCTGCCTCCATGGCATCGGGGCTAGCGTTATAAGAATCATTAATCAGAACTACTTCGCAGAACTCGGAAATTTGCATACGCCATCTACTCTCGATGGTTGCCGTAGA